>CAZPWZ010000614.1:0-1888 GCA_964590675.1 uncultured Draconibacterium sp. | reverse complement strand
CACAATCGAAATATCTTTAATAAACTTCAAGTCCAAAGTCGCGCCGAAGCTGTCATTAGAGCCCGCGAGCTAGGCTTATTGTAAGCTACTATTTTCCTCAACATTTTCCCGCAATAACCAATATCAACACTCATAACCAACACTAAAGTGTCTGTTCGTCAACACCTTGTGGGGGATATTATCCTTGTACATTGAGCAGGTGGTACGGTCTGTAATGACCGGCTACAAAAGGTACAAGGTGATGGTAAACAACTCAGAACCAACAAAAAATCCAAGTCAAACTGTGAACTATCAGATCAGGATCAAGGGGCATCTGGATTCTCAATGGTCAGACTGGTTTGAAGGCTTAACCATAACACTGGAAGACAACGGCGACACACTTTTAATTGGTCCCGTAATTGACCAGGCTGCATTACATGGATTGCTCAAGAAAGTGCGAGATTTAGGTATGCCCTTGATCTCCGTCTGTCCTGTCAAAACCAGCCAGAAAGATGTGGCAAATGCCAATCCATCAATCTCAATTCATGAGACTCATTCATATCGTTCAAATACGGAGATAAAATGAACAACTTCAGAAAGCTCGCAATCATTGCGGGAATACTATTCATCATTTATACGAGTGTAGATGTCCTGAGTTTCCTATTTCTGGGACCTGTGACGGCTACGAATTATCTTGTTGATGTTTCTGAAAATGCAGGCCAGGTAGGAACAGGAGCCTTTCTTTTATTAATCGGTGGTGCCTGCGCCTCAGGCATTGCAATTTCGCTGTATCCCGTCCTGAAAAAATTCAATGCAGTTCTAGCTCTTGGAGCTGTAGGTTTCCGGATTACGGAGGGGGTTTTACGATTTGTTTCTGTTTGTACATTGCTTCTTTTAATAACATTAAGCCAGCAATTTGTAAAAGCTGGAGCTCCGGATTCATCGTATTTCCAAACCTTAGGCGAAATGATCATTGCAGGTAAGGGTTGGGTGGCCAATGTTGGGGCGTTGCTGGCTTTTTCCATTGGATGCACGCTATATTACATCATTTTTTACCAAACAAAATTAGTTCCGCGATGGATATCGATCTGGGGTCTTGTTTTCGGCATATCGGGCATGATCTCATGCGCGCTGGTCAGTATCGGGCTCATCGCTCCGATGGGTACGGAACAAGTCCTAATGAATATTCCGATGTTGCCGCAAGAAATTGTTCTGGCGGTATGGCTGATCGTGAAAGGATTCAATCCATCTGCGATCTCTTCCCTGTCTGCCACAACAGCAACGAACGAGCTTTCGAGCGCGTCATAGATCTGCACTTCAGGGGAGAGGGAGAGTCTTCAGCTATCTCTCTCCCCGCTCATCACCATGAAAATGTTCTTGGAATGGACCTGATAAACGTACACAACACATCACGAGGAGAAAATCAAAATGGTTAAAAAAGGTTCGATGGTTCTGTCAATATGGTGCAGCATCAACTTCATGCTTGCCTTTACCATCCTTTGCTATGTGATCGTGCTCGGGAAGGATTCTCCTATTCTGCAGGTGGCTGGTTTTTCAGAAGCTAATATTGCCGGCCTGAGTGCCAGGACCATTGCAGCGCTCAATTGTTTCACGATCTTATACAACTCCTGCTCTCTGATGATCTCGGTGCTGACCTGGCCGCTCATCCGCAGGAACCTGGTTGCTGGCGAAAAATCAGCTTTCTGGCTGCTGGTTGGGGTCATCGGGTTCATTGAAGCTATGGCTTTTCTCGCCTCCTCGTACATTGGTAATGGTCGCTGGCAAGTGAATGTTGTTCAAAGTGTTCTCTACCTTACAGGAATCTGCCTGTCGGGATATTCGATCTTCAAAGGAGTAAAAAAATGAATTCAATCTCTAAAATCGCAAGAACCGCCGGTGTGCTTTACCT
>CAZPWZ010000613.1:0-1892 GCA_964590675.1 uncultured Draconibacterium sp. | reverse complement strand
AGTCGATGGATGTCCGGCTTCGGCCAACGGTGCTGAATATGGATGAAGTGGTCGTTACTGCACAATACACGCCGGAACGGGCCGACAAGTCCATATACAAGGTTGAGGTGATCAATGCCAGGCAGATCGATCAGAAGGCAGCAACCAATATGGCCGATTTGCTCAAGGACCAGTCGACCATGAGGGTAACACAGGATGGAGTGCTGGGAACCAGCCTCCGTATCCAGGGAATGTCGGGTGAAAATGTTAAATTCCTCCAGGATGGGGTCCCCCTGATTGGCCGGTTGAACGGAAATTTCGACCTGAACCAGATCAACCTCTTCAATGTGGACCATGTGGAGGTGATCGAAGGTCCCATGTCAGTCATCTACGGAAGCAATGCACTTGCCGGGGTCATCAATATCATTACAAAAGAGAATAAATCGTCCATTTTAAATACCAGCGCCAATTTTTACACTGAATCCGTTGGCGTTTATAATTTCGATGCTGCAGTATCGCTAAACCGCAAGCGGCATGGTTTTTCGATCGACGGCGGCCGTAATTTTTTCGGTGGGTATTCTCCTGTTGATACCAGCCGTTCCAAAACTTTCAAACCCCGCCGTCAGTATTTTTTTGATGGTTATTATACCTACACGACCAATGTCGTAAAGCTGAAAATTGCCGGCGACTACTTCAATGAACTTTTGCTGGACAATGGTCCCTTACTCGGTCCCTACTATGAAACGGCTTTTGACAATCATTTTACAACAATCAGGTATTCAGGCCGTGCCGATGCATCCATCAAATTGCCGCGTAACAATTTTATCAACCTGCTCGGTTCCTGGTCGGGGTATAACCGTTTGCGGGAAACCATTTATAAAGATCTTACAACGCTCAATGAAAATGTGGTGCCGCAATCATGGGCGCAGGATACAACTACGATTACCAACATCATTGCCCGCGGAACATTCGCTAAAAGCAATCCTGCCCGCAGGTTCAACTACCAGGCCGGGTTTGACATCAGTATTGAGCGGGGAACCGGTAAGAAGATCCAGGATAATGAGCAGCAAATAGGTGATTATGCCGCTTTTCTGAGTGTCAAGTGGGACCCTGTCAAGGCATCCCACACTGACAGGGTGGTGTTGTCGATCCAGCCCGGCATCAGGTTTATTTACAACACGAACTACAGTGCACCGCTGGTTTATGCCCTCAGCGCCAAATGGAACATAGTTGAACCCTTGAACCTGAGGTTCTCCTATTCCCGTGGGCTCAGGGCGCCTTCGAGCAAGGAACTGTACCTGGTTTTTGTTGATGTAAATCACAATGTGCTAGGGAACCCGGATCTCAAGGCTGAAAAATCGAATAATTTCAACCTGAACCTGAACTGGGCCAAAGAACAGCGAAAGGTTGCCTGGTCAATGGATGTAAGCGGATTTTATAATTTTATCGAGAATGTCATTCTTCTGGCTCAAACCGGAAGCAGCCTTGAATACAGCTACCAGAATGTCAGCAGGTACAAGAGTGCCGGGGTGCAGTTCGGGTGTTCCTATTCCGTTTACCCCGGGTTCAAGCTGCAGCTTTGATTTGCCGAAACCGGGATCACCGGAAGTGTGGATGCCGACTCTGCATACCAGCCATTTAAATGGTCGACGGAGGTAACTGTCAGCCCTTCATACCGATTTATCAAGCCTGACCTGACCCTTTCTGTTTATTATAAATATTCGGGATCAGCACCGCAGCTCCTTTTCGACGAGGAATCGCTCGACTGGCAATGGGTCGCTCCTTACAATACCATGGATTTTACCGCCAGCAAGGGATTCTGGAACAGCCGGTTCCGTTTGTCGGCAGGTGTCAAGAATATTTTTAATACAACCACGATCCCATCAACCGGCGCTTTCACCGCCACGCCAATG
>CAZPWZ010000612.1:0-1898 GCA_964590675.1 uncultured Draconibacterium sp. | reverse complement strand
CAGCCGCATTTCAGTTTTAAAGCCAACAAAGGAGACAATGAGCGCGATCGTTCCTTTTTTCAGGTGTGAAACGGAATATTGCCCGGCAGCATCCGATACCGCTGATGCGGCGAATGTTTCAATCGAAATGTGGGCTCCGGGGAGGGGCCTTTTTTCCAGTTTATCCGTAATTTTCCCGGAAATTGTAACCTGGGCCGATACGCTGTTAATCAACAGGGTTAGCCCCAATAGCATCAGATATGCACTTTTTATCATGACCTTTTTGTTTTCCTACGCCGGCATTATCCGGATCAGGTTATTGGGGTATAATCTCAGCCCGTATGTTAAGGCACCCCCTGCGGAGAAGTATCGCTGCAAAAGTAATAAATATCGCTTTAACGAGGCAGTGAACATCTGAAAAAAATTACCTTTGTACGTAAACTGCGAGCTATGAAACTGTTGATCATCAATGGACCAAATCTGAACCTGCTTGGATCCAGGGAAATGAATGTGTATGGGAACCAGCCGTTTGAAGGATACCTGAAGAAATTGCGCAAGCATTATCACGACATCTCGATTGAATATTTCCAGAGTAATGTGGAGGGTGAAATTATCAACGCGCTTCACAAGGCGGGTTTTCTTTATGACGGCATCATTCTCAATGCAGGCGGCTATACCCACACTTCTATCGCCATCGCCGATGCCGTTAAAGCCATCAGTTCCCCGGTGATCGAGGTGCATGTTTCCAATACCTTTGCAAGGGAATCATTCAGGCATACTTCTTTTATTGCGGCAAACGCAAGGGGCACCATCATCGGATTCGGTTTGGAATCGTACCGGCTTGCAATTGAGAGCCTGGTCGTGAAATTATGATCAGCCCTGGTCCTTCAGGAATTTTGCCGGGTTGAGCTGGGAGAATTTCCTTCTTCCCATGATATAATACTCTACCACGATATTTTTGCCGTAAACATCCTGCATGGAGCCATGCCTGAGCGCTTTGCGCTTTTGTTTCATTTTACCGTACGACCGGTAGAAACTAACATGCGCATGGGTTACTGCCCAGAAATCCTTAAAACCTGCCTGGAAAAGAAATTTCAAGGCGGCGATCCCATCCAGGAACAGGCGGACAGTAAACACCCTGATGAGCCGGTTATCAGGGAGATTTTTATAAAGCAGGAAGAAGTTGTTCCTGAAATTCAGGTAGGTTTTCCTCCAGGAGGCCTTTGGGAGTGTCCCGCCGCCAATATGAAACACGGTGGAGGAGGGGCAGTACATGATTTTATATCCATGGTTTTTAAGGCGCCAGCAAAAATCGATTTCTTCCATATGGGCAAAGAAATCATCGTCGAGTCCGCCCATCAGGTGGAATAATTTTGCTTTGACAAACATGCAGGCACCCGTTGCCCAGAAAACCTCGCTTGCTTCATCATATTGCCCGTAATCCTCTTCAATTGCCTGGAATATCCTTCCCCGGCAAAAGGGATAACCGTATTTGTCGATGAATCCACCGGCAGCGCCTGCATATTCGAATTTCTTGGGTTCATGGAATGACCTGATTTTTGGCTGGCAGGCGGCAATCATTTCATCCCGCTCCATCAGTTCAATTACAGGTCCAATCCAGTTTTCGGTGACTTCAATGTCCGAATTCAGGAGAATGTAATAGTCTGCATCAACCTGCTTGAGAGCCAGGTTATATCCCTTGGCGAAACCGCAGTTCTCGGAGTTCTGAATGATGCGTACAAGGGGGTAGTTTAACTTGAGAAAGGCAATCGAATCATCGGATGATGCATTATCGGCAACAATGATCTCCGCCTCATCCTTGCTGTGTTGAATCAGGGTCGGCAGAAATTGTTCCAGGTACCTCCTGCCATTCCAGTTCAGAATAATAACAGCAATATTCATCAGGATGAGATTTACGA
>CAZPWZ010000611.1:0-1898 GCA_964590675.1 uncultured Draconibacterium sp. | reverse complement strand
CTGCGCCAAATCCGGTTGCCTCTGGACGTACAAGACTTCCGCCCCAGTTGAGTCCTTTGCCGGTCAAGACACCTGAATTTTCGCGTGCAAGTTTGCGGTACATGCCATATAAAAATCCGATTTCACGGCCACCAACGCCAATATCACCTGCTGGAACATCGGTTTCAGGACCGATCAGTTTCCAAAGCTCCAGCATGAAGGCCTGGCAGAAACGCATGATCTCTGCATTTGATTTTCCCTTGGCGTCAAAATCGGAACCACCTTTTGCCCCACCCATCGGGAGCGTAGTCAGGCTGTTCTTGAAAATCTGCTCGAAACCCAAAAACTTCAGGATGCTGAGATTAACGCTGGGGTGGAAGCGAAGGCCTCCCTTATATGGACCAATTGCATTGTTAAACTGAACCCGGTATCCCAGGTTTACCTGTACTTTTCCGCTATCATCAACCCAGCAGACCTTGAAGGTCAAAATACGATCAGGCTCTACGATCCGATCGATGATGTTTGCCGATTCGAAATGAGGATTTTCATTGTATACCTCTTCGATTGATTCCAGTACTTCCCGAACTGCCTGGAGGTACTCATTTTCTCCCGGATGCTTTTTCTCCAGGTCGTTCATGATTTTCTCTAAGTTCATTTTGATTCAGTTTTAAATGATTAATGACCAGTAATAATATATTCGTTAATATACTAACATTGTGAATTAAATAACAGGTGCAAAATTACAGAGTTCGCGCTGACTAACCAAACAAAAACACATAAATTTTTTAACCATGTCACTTTTTCTTTTTATCTATCAGCTTCCCATTTCGATAGATGTTGATGAAATCGACCGAACCATCCGGTTTATAAAATATTTCATCCCCATCCTTCTGATTTTGTGAATAATATGTGATCTGTTTGGCTACGCCATTACTGTAAAATGCTTTTTGAACGCCATTTCCGCGGGTGAAGGTACCTTCACCGATTACCAGCCCATCCTGACCGTAGTAGAACCAGGTTCCATCATGGTCACCCAGGAAATATTGTCCTTCGACCCGCAGGGTTTTATCCGGATAAAATTCGAGGTACCTGCCATGCAGCTTATCATCCTGGTAACCGGCTTCCGACAGTAATTTTCCCAACTTATCGTAGGTTAGCGCGCGGCCGTGTAATTTGCCGGACTTATAATTTTGTTCCAGCTGGAGTTTCCCTGAAGCGTAATAACTTGTCAGCTTACCTTCGAGTTTGTCATCTTTGTAAGTGCAGGCGGTCTGCAGGTTGCCGTTCTCATACCAATAGCTGGCAGGGCCGTCATAACGCGATCCCCGGATGACGATTTCAGTTTTTTTATTCCCGTTTGGCCAATAGGTCGTTTCGGCCCTGTTGCAGGCAGAAATAAGAAATAAAGCCGAGAGTATTGTCAATAAAATGTGATACTTCATTTCGGCTGGTTAAACATGTCAATGGTTCCTTCGATCCCGTTGATCATCATCTGCACCGCAATCACAGCCAGGATCAAACCCATAATGCGGGAAACCACCTTGAGCAGTCCGGGATTGATCTTTTCTGCAATCACCCGGGATGAAATGAATAATATGTATGTAATAAGGCACATGACAGCGAAAATAACGATCACAAGGATGACATTCGTGATCGATTTTTCCACTCCCACAAAGTTCATGGCGGTGGAGATGGTACCGGGTCCAGCCAGTAAAGGGATTCCAAGGGGTGAAATGGCCATGTCGTGCGCGACTTTCTCCATTTGTTCTTTTTCATCCGGTGATTGGGCATGGATGGGATTTTCCTTTGCATTGAGCATCTGGAATCCGATGATGAAAACGATGATACCTCCGGCAATCTGAAAGGCAGGCAGTGTGATGCCGAATGCACGGAAGATGATATGACCAAAAATACTGAAA
>CAZPWZ010000610.1:0-1902 GCA_964590675.1 uncultured Draconibacterium sp. | reverse complement strand
GAACAATCCCTGGGCATTGTTCTTCTCCTTCAACGCGATCAATCCGTTTGCGGTCTTACCCAGTTTCCCGGTTATCCTTGCCAGGTTGAACAGCTCTTTGGATGTGTTTCCCGAAGTCTCCTTTTCGGAAAAGATCAGGATGGCATTTATTTCGTTGTTATAGGTTTCGGCAAAGGCAGCAATCACTTCAGGCTGGCAGCCCGCGGCAGCCGCGAGTTGGCTGAAATCCTCCTTCAGCAGATTTTCCTTGTACTCTTCAAATCCACAAACGCGGTCACGGAGAAAGAGCGCATTTTCCAGACCTTTCGAGAGCAGGTGATGATTTACCGCTTTTACAAAATGATAATAGGATTTCACCGTGATCTGCCGGGTCACCTTATGCGACATGGCGTTTTCCGGTTTCTCTGTGATCATGATTACCGGGATCTTGTTCAGGAAATGGGCGTTCTGAACCATGTATCCAACCACGGCATGATCCTGGTTTATTTCGGTTCCAAGGATATAAACCGCACTTGCATTGTATATTTCAGTAAACGAAGCATTTATCTCATGATTACTGCGGTAGCCTTCGCCCCTTCCAAGGTAATGGAAACTGCCGATATTGTTGGTTTTTGCAGCACCACGGGCCAGTTTATGAACCAGGTATAGCTCTTCATTGGACAACCTGGCACCTCCGAAAAAGGCATTTTCATCCGGTTGAACCGATTTGATTTTTTCACTGATAATACGGAATGCCTGCTCAAATGATATCTCGCCGAACTTGCCGTTGGTCTTCAGCAATGGCTTTGTAATCCTGGAGTTATCATTCAGATACTGGTAGCCGAATTTCGGATACCGGCATATGTTTCCGTCCGCATTGATGAGCCCCGGCCTACCCGTAACCCCCATGACAAACCCGTTTTTATGGCGTATTTCCAGGGCACAGCCAACTGAACAGTAGTTACATATCGCATCGGCCGCAGTTGTAGCCACCGGACCGGGTTTGAACGGCACGTTCTCGGTGATGGCCCCTGTTGGACAGGTGGAAATGCACATCCCACATGATTCACATTGCGTGTCCTGCAATGCATCGCCCATGCTGGGGGCCACATAGGTATGGAATCCCCGGTTTATCAGTCCCAGGGCATTGGCACCAACCACTTCGCGGCAAATACGTACGCAACGGGCGCAGAGGATGCACTTGTTATTGTCGATTTCAATATAGGGATGCCGGAAGTCGACCTGGTATTCCCTGAATTCGCCTTCAAAAGAATTCTGCCGGGCATTATATTCCGATGAATATTTCTGCAGGTCGCAATCAAGGAAAGCGGTACAACCACATTCGAGGCAACGCTGGGTCTCATGATGTGCTACTTCGGCCCCGGCATACCCCAGTTCCACTTCGTTAAAATTGAACCGTGCATCAGCGGGAAGGGTAGGCATTTCCTCGCGATGCTGCGTCTCAAAACCGCCGGCATACGCATCCTTCTGCTGCTTTTTAAAATTATCGCGTTTGCTGGTAAAGGGCTTATTCAACGGTTGCAGGGGCAAGCCCATAAGGTACTGGTGTGCGCTCAAGGAAGCAGTTTTTGCCTGTGCAATGGCCTCAATGATGGTCGCGGGGCCTGTTACACCATCGCCGGCGGCAAATATCGATGGGATGCCGGTTTGCAGTGTTGCCTTATCGGCATCGATATCACCCCATTTGTTGATTTTCAATTCACCGCAATCGGCATGGGCATTGATGTCGTCGATGAAATTGACATCCGTTTTTTGCCCGATGGCTGCAAGGATGAAGTCGACCTTGAGATCGAAATCGGATCCTTCAACCGGAACAGGCCTGCGGCGGCCGGAGGCATCGGGCTCCCCAAGTTCCATTTTGATGCAGGTGACCGAGTCAACTTCGCCCTGGGCATTCTTGTT
>CAZPWZ010000609.1:0-1905 GCA_964590675.1 uncultured Draconibacterium sp. | reverse complement strand
CCGCATCCCAGCATGTCGCAATTGTGATATTGGACGTCGGTAGGCCATTTGTATGGTTGGCACAGGCATCAATCAGGATTTCAAAAGAGGGATCGGGGAGATCGAAATAGACGCCTCGCATAGTTTTTGCCAAATCTGCTCCCCTTAAACCATGTCCATCATCCGTGTATTCATTTTCACGCCGGCAATCATGAAATATCGAAAACAGCGTTACTATGGTTTCATCAGCCCCGGTTTCCTTCGCAAGCAAAAGGCCGTTTTCTTCCACCTGTCTCCAGTGTCTTGGGCCATGAACCGAATGGACATCCATGGGAAATTGGTCTATTACGACATTCCATAATTTTTTAAGGTCGACAGAATTCATTCATTGCTCCGCTTTTACCATTGATGCCTGAACCCTTTTCATCTCCTCCAGGAGTTCCGTCTTTGTGATAATACCCTTGCGATCCAGCAGATTGATCAGGGCTTCCGACTGAATGACCTCGGACATGAGCAGTTCCTTGAAGGTGACGAGTTCTTTGGGATCGAGTAGCTCAGCCATTGCCGCCACGCACCTTCAGCCGCTTCCGGAAATCACTCGGCCTCTCATATCCTGATAATGACCAGATCCCCCTCCTTGCGGATCTCGCTTCCTTCTCCGCCTGAATGAACTGTGCTCGATAGGGTTCCTTCAGATATTCGAGATAGGCTTCAGCATATCCTTCTTGAACCATCTCCAGGTTGATATTCCGGTTGCCGATCCAGATCACGCCCACCATGCGTTTATACTGGTCGATATCGATGATATCCAGCCTGACCTGTTTTCCCATGATTTTGGCTTCCAGTGCCTTCCAGGACTCATCTCCATAAGGTTGGCCTGGTTTATTGACATGGCCGGTACGCTGATTGATTTTGGGCGTTTCCGGGGCATCCATGCCGTACAGTCGGACAGTGAGTTTGGTTTGCTCCGGTGTTGTGACATGGATGGTATCACCGTCCGAGACCTTGGTGACTGTTCCGGTCACGGTGCGGATTGGTTCACGGGCAAAAGAGAAAGATGTGAGGAGGAGGGCTGCTATACCCGCAAGCAACAAAAGGGGGAGGAGCAGAGAATGTTTTGGAAATGATTTTCTTAAACTCATGGATCCACCTTGCTCAGGTCTTTGACCGCATTCATATACGCGTCGAACCCTCTCATGAAGATGTCATTATGATTTGCGCCCGGGATCTTAAGAAGCGTTTTATGTGGCGATGGACAGGCATCGTAGAACGCCTGCGCTTCCGAAAAGGGGAAAAAATGATCAAATTCGGCATGGATAATCAGGGTCGCCTTGTCCCAGGCCCGGATCTTTTCAAGATTTCTGAAACCTTTTTCCTCCCTGAAACCAATCTCCGATGCGTTTACGCCAAGGAACTGCAGCAGCGTACCGGTTTTTGCAAAACTGCTCTCTAAAACCAGACCGTTTATCAAGTCTTTATGGTGGTTTATAAGTTCCAGCGCTGAGGCGCTGCCAAGTGATCGGCCCATCACGATAAAAGCCCCTCCGTATCCATTCCCTTCCAGCCATCCTTTTGTGAACTCAAAGATTGCATGGCAGTCACTCATCATGTTTGAAACCGTGGGCCTGCCGGTCGATCTGCCATAGCCCCTGTAATCCACCACCAGGAAATTCATGCCCATGCGATTGTAAATAGGAGCTAATTCATCATAGTCACTGGCGATTTCACCGTTTCCATGAAAAAAAAGGATATTCGGGGCCGATTTCTCTGTCATATGGAAAAGTCCGCCCACCCGAATATTGCTGTCCACCGGGATCGACACATCGATTGTGTTTACAGCTCCTGAAATCGACCCATATTCGGGTCTTGGGTGGAAAAGCCCCATGAGGATTTCAGGACGGTCCAGGAGGGAATAGTCGATATCAG
>CAZPWZ010000608.1:0-1909 GCA_964590675.1 uncultured Draconibacterium sp. | reverse complement strand
TAACGGTTGAAAAACCGCATGCTGAAGTGGTGATGACCTTTACAGGGAACAGTATCCTGGGAATGAAGGATGACCTCGCCCTTGTCAACTCCTGGACAGTTTATCCGAATCCATTGAGTGATCTCCTTTCGGTGAAAATCGACCTGAAGCAATCATCGGAGGTCATCGCAGAGATTTATGACCTTGCGGGTCACCTGATGATTAAAAAGCTGGTGACGCTAGCCAGCGGGATCAACAAGATTGAGATGAGTGTTTCATCGTTGTCACCCGGTATTTATGCCTTAAGAATTCACTCAGCGGCCGGGCTGAACCTGAGTACAAAACTGATTAAAACCAAATAGCACAATCAGTATGACTTTTGCGAGCCGCTCCGGATGCCGGGGCGGCTTTTTTTTTCAGAAACCCTCCCGTATTGGCAAACCCAGCTCAGGTTATTTTGTTTATTTTTTCACAAACTTTTGGTACTTTTGCGACTCATTCGACAATCCTAAAATCCTTCCATATGATCAACAACAACTTTGCAAGAAGACACAACGGACCTTTCGGAGACGAGATCAACAAAATGCTTGAAAAATTAGGCGTGAACTCTATTGACCAACTCATCGATCAAACCGTGCCATCGTCTATCCGTATGAAGTCGCCCCTCAATCTGCCAGACGGGATGAACGAATATCAGTACCTCAACCACATTAAGTCCATCGGGGCTAAAAACAAACTTTATAAAAGTTTTATCGGATTAGGTTATTACGACACCATTGTTCCTGCGGTCATCCTGCGAAACATCCTTGAAAACCCGGGTTGGTACACAGCGTATACGCCTTACCAGGCCGAAATTTCACAGGGAAGGCTTGAGGCGTTATTGAATTTCCAGACCATGGTATGCGACCTCACCGCAATGCCTATCGCAAACGCTTCACTTCTTGATGAAGGAACAGCAGCATCGGAGGCGATGATCATGCTTTTCAACAGCCGGTCAAGGGATGCCGTTAAACGTGGCGCCAACCAGTTCTTTGTATCTGAAAATCTCTTCCCTCAATCGGTCGACGTCATCCGCACCCGGGCCATCCCACTGGGCATCCAACTGATCATAGGGAAACAGGATGAATTCACTTTCAACGATATGGTGTTCGGATGCGTTATCCAATATCCGAACCAGCACGGGGCCGTATGCGATTATTCCGAAATCGTTGAAAAGGCACATACAGCAGGCGCCATGATTGCGGTTGCAGCAGACCTGTTAAGCCTGACCATGCTTGCCCCCCCGGGAGAATGGGGTGCTGATATCGTATTCGGATCAACGCAGCGGTTCGGAATTCCAATGGGATACGGAGGTCCGCATGCAGCCTTTTTTGCCACGCGCGATGAGTACAAGCGCCAGATGCCCGGCCGCATTATCGGAATTTCGGTGGATGCCAACGGCAACCGGGCTTTACGTATGGCCCTGCAAACACGGGAACAGCATATCAAGCGTGAGAAAGCCACCTCCAACATCTGTACATCGCAGGTACTTCTTGCCGTTATGGCAGGCATGTATGCGGTGTATCACGGACCGAAAGGCCTCCGCCAGATCGCCCGTCACATCAATATCCTCGCCGGCGTTTTATCGCAGGAGGTTCAGAAATATGGCTATAACAGCTGAACGAGTATTTCTTCGACACGGTTCTGATTGAATTACCCGCGGGTGTTTCCATTGACAACATTCAGAAGGCAGCGCTTGACCATAAGATGAATCTCCGGTATATCAATGAAAAACAAATCGGAGTAAGCATTGATGAAACCACCTCGCTATCCGATATCAACATCCTGGTGGGTATTTTAGCCAGTGCCAACGGGAAGAGCTATACGGAATTTGTGTGTAATCCAAAGGAATGTGAAATGATCCCGACAATTCCCGGGGAACCTAAGCGGG
>CAZPWZ010000607.1:0-1910 GCA_964590675.1 uncultured Draconibacterium sp. | reverse complement strand
CATCGACCAGGTGCGGCAGTCGGGATTCAGCATCCCGTTTTTCACAGGTCCACCTGCAAATGTACAAGGCAACATGTCAAACGGCGGCATTGGATTCTTTTCGGCCTATTCGAACAGTTTTGCAACGACGGTGGTCAAATGACCGGTTTGGAAAAAAAATGGATAGAAATGAAAAAAAATCAGGCTTTTTTTTGGATTTTCCTGTTGACAGCATCGTTCATGGGGCTGCCCACGGTCACAATGGCTCAGGTTAACAGGCAAAATATTCAGGGTTCCTGGGTTGGATCGTTGAAGGTGCAGGGGACAGAACTTCGATTGGTCATGAATATTTCGTTTAATGCGGCCGACAGTATGATTGTCACCTTCGATAGTCCCGACCAGGGAGCAAAGGAGATTCCGACCAGCAAGGTCATCGTCAGGGAGGATTCCATACTCGTAAGTTCAAAGAAAATCGGCGGCAAATTCGCCGGCAAATTCAATGCAGATTATACCAAAATCCCGGGAGTGTGGAAGCAAGGCGGTGTGTCGTTCCCGTTAATCCTGGTAAAACAGGAGAGCCCGGTGACATTGAACCGGCCGCAGGAACCCATGCCCCCTTATCCCTACCGGTCAGAGGAGGTCATGTTCAAAAACGAGGATGGGGCTATTGAACTTGCCGGAACACTTACCATTCCTGAAAAGCAGGGCAGGTACCCGGTCGCGGTCCTGGTAACGGGCTCGGGACCGCAAAACCGGGACGAAGCGATAGGTGGTCACAAACCGTTTTTAGTCCTTGCCGATTACCTGGCACGTCAGGGCATCGCCGTGCTTCGTTATGACGACCGCGGAATTGGCAGATCCGGAGGTTCATTCAGCACCGCCACAACCATTGACTTTGCATCAGATGCCCGGGCTGCATTCGATTTCCTGAAACTCAGGCCTGAAATCGACAGCTCCCGCATTGGATTCATCGGCCATAGCGAAGGCGGCACCGTCGCATCCATCGTCGCATCCCGCCGTGATGATGTGGCATTCATCATCCTCATGGCCGGTCCCGGCCTGAATGGTGAACAGATACTGCTGTTACAATCTGCACTCATTAGCAAAGCTGAAGGTGCCGATGACAAAACCATCAGGGCCAATGAAAAACTGAACCGCGAAATCTATTCTGTTTTGAAGAAAATCAGCGATAATGACAAGGCAGGACAAAAAATCAAATCACTGTTCACCTCCATGGATAAAAAACATGAATCCGATACTGGTTATCACAAAATGACCGAGCAGCAGATCAATGCGCAGATTGAGACAGTCACCTCTCCCTGGTTCCGTTGCTTTCTGACCCTGGATCCCCAGGAATATCTGTCGATGGTAAAATGCCCGGTACTGGCAATGAATGGAAGCCTTGACCTGCAGGTACCACCCAGGGAAAATCTCCAGGCTATTGAAAAATCGCTGATCTTTGGAGGTAACCCCAACTATTTAATGGAAGAACTTCCCGGATTAAACCATCTTTTCCAGACGGCAACCACGGGAAGTCCAACAGAATATGCCCGGATTGAGGAGACTATTTCAC
Source organism: uncultured Draconibacterium sp. (assembly GCA_964590675.1). Taxonomy (GTDB): domain Bacteria; phylum Bacteroidota; class Bacteroidia; order Bacteroidales; family FEN-979; genus CAIVAT01. Next base: position 358 of record CAZPWZ010000607.1, on the reverse strand, counting down.
CGGCCGCCCTCGAGCTGATCGGCAAATGGTTTCAGAAGAACATTGCGCCGCAGAAGTAAAAACGGAACGCGGAACGCCAAACTGAAAACGAAGCACCACAGCCTCTCCAATCAGGAAAGTTTCAACAAACCTGCCTGACGCTTATTTAACAATTTGCATCCGTTTGGCATCCAATACCCTGCCGTTGCTGACCAGGCGGTAGATATAAAGCCCGGTCCGAAGCGATGCAGTGTTTATGCCAATTTGGGTGGCGCCGGCTCCAACTTTTTCAGATAAAAGTATTCTTCCGGTGATATCCGTGATCTCCAGCGTCATGGATTGTTCAATGGCGGATAATGCAATGGTTGCGTGATCCGCT
>CAZPWZ010000606.1:0-1913 GCA_964590675.1 uncultured Draconibacterium sp. | reverse complement strand
TCAAACGTTGCTATTCCGGAGATGGACTTCCGGGAAAGTGCTGTGGTTCTTTCACTTTCAGGCTGGACTCCCTATAACAACACCTTATCACTGATTTCTCCCATGTTGCAGGATTACTACTGCAAAACAGCCTCCATTTATCCATGGTGCCGGAGTCAACTTCAAATCTCCTGGATTTTTGATGCCTGCATAGAGGCGCTTGGCAAGGAGCACGCTGCACAGTTCCTGCATCAGCTCCAACACGACCTGAAAAGAAAATCGTTGACCTGCTTTGATGCTTCCGAACTGCAAGAGCACCTGGACCAGTACCTTGAAAATACCATCAAACTGTATTACAAGCCTGTCGCGTTGTTCAGCGCAATTGATCAATACCAGGAATGGTACAAAATGAATCCGCTGACAACATCGGCGGCCAAAGAACAAACGCTGATTGAATTGCTGGAACTTTACAGGTTGAACCAGCATCCCGACCTGGTGAGATATTTTTTCTACCGGTACACCTTTTTCTCCGACGCCGCGCAAGAAGTACAATCTGCATTTGACAGGCTCCTTGCAAGGATGGAAGAACAAACAGAGGGCATGGCTATCCAGTTGGTTGAACTTTCTGACCTGCAATCGGAACTGCCAGATCCTGACGACAAGAACGTTTTCAGCAGGATGGTCTTTCCCCGCCTGCATGGCGGGCAAGGGATCGAATTCATGAAGGTGGGTGACAACAAGAAGGAACATCTTGTCGTTCGTTTTACCGTTCAGGACAAAGGGGGCAAGCGTTATGTCCTGCGTGAGCCCGTTGAAGCACGTGAAACGGGTCAGTTGTACCAGATGTTTTTCCGCGAAAAATACCCCAAGGAAATTGCTGACAACGACCACCAGTACGTGCTGACAGATGAAAATAATACTATTGTGGGAGGAATCACCTTCCGGCACCTTGAAGATCACAACATTTTACTCGATGGCATTGTCGTCACCTCTTCGCTCCAGGGAAAAGGAATTGCATCGGGCATGATTGAGCAATTCTTTGCCAGCATGGCAGCAAGGGGGGTCAAGGTTGTCAAGGCGCACTTCCTTTTCGGTAACTACTATCTTAAACATTTCTTTGAAGTTGATAAGAAATGGGGTGCCCTTATTAAAAATCTCAAATAGTTTTTTATTTCTAATTTTGCAGATTATTTCAAGGAAAATAAGGGATTCAGTCAGACAAGAATTAAATAATCAATTTCTTAATAAATACTCATATCTATGAATGGAGAAAAAATCACCCTTATAAACGGAACGCTGCATGTTCCAAATCATCCTGTAATACCATTTATCGAAGGTGACGGTACAGGTCCTGATATATGGAATGCCAGTGTACGTGTGATTGATGCGGCAGTTGAGAAGGCATACGGCGGAAATCGAAAAATCATGTGGAAAGAGGTACTGGCAGGTGAAAAAGCCTTTATGAAAACCAATGAATGGCTGCCCCAGGAAACCCTCGATGTGATCAGGGAATACCTGGTGGCAATCAAAGGACCGCTTACAACCCCGGTCGGGGGAGGAATCAGATCATTGAATGTTGCCCTGCGCCAAATCCTCGATTTATATACCTGCCTGAGACCTGTAAGGTATTTCCATGGAGTTCCATCACCGGTTAAACATCCCGAAACCACCGACATGGTGATCTTTAGGGAGAATTCGGAGGATATTTATGCCGGCATTGAATGGATGCAGGGAACCGCGGAAGCTGAGAAGGTTATCAGGTTTCTCATCGACGAGATGGGAGTGAAAAAAATCCGGTTTCCTGAATCTTCCTCGATTGGGATTAAACCTGTATCCAAAGAGGGAACAGAGCGGTTGGTGAGGGCTGCAATCCTTTACCCCCTGGCGCATAAACGGCACTCCCTGAAACTTGGTCCAAAGGGAAAAATCCTGAA
>CAZPWZ010000605.1:0-1913 GCA_964590675.1 uncultured Draconibacterium sp. | reverse complement strand
TGGCATTCACGAAGAGAAGAAAACAAAAATTTTCGAAGCATTTTCGCAGGCGGATTCATCCACGACAAGAAAATACGGCGGTACGGGCCTCGGGCTTGCAATCAGCAAGAAGCTTGTTGAGTTAATGGAAGGTAAGATATGGATAGAAAGTGAATTTGGTAAGGGCTCAACATTTCATCTCACAATAAAAGTAAAAGCATCCAAGCAGCAGATAACAAAGCTGTACCAAAGCGGACACATTCCTGAAATAGCCGTCGCCCCGGTTCAGCAGCAGTTTGTTGATGCTGTTGAGATAACATAAATATATGTCCTGATCGTTGTCGGTGTCGATGTCGGCTGCCGTGATCCCCAGTTTAAGCTCGCTCTGCGCCGTACCGTTCTCTGCTTTGACCATGCCGGTTGCGGAACGTTTCACTGCTTCATCCGAAAAACCCACTGTGACAGGCAATGCAGACGAAAGTGAAAGATTGTTGATGTAAAGTCGGTTTTGTTCATAGATCCTCACCGTATATATATCGGTTTTCTCATCACCGGTAAAGTCGGTCATGGCAACACCATATTCATCATCAGCATTTATGCCGTATAAAATCAGTTTATGGGAGGAAAAACCCTGGTTCTCTTCAATATATGCAGGAAATTGTTTCTCCCCGCAGTACAGCAGGCGTCCGTTATAACCGCATATCCAGATTTCACCTGATTCTGTAACCGTCAGGTCAGTGAGGTTTTCAGCACAATCCACATCATGATGCTGCAACCGTCCATTGATAAAACTCATCACCAAACCCTTCTCCCCGGCCATCAGCAATGTGCCGTTACGCATTAAAAATGCTTTATTTACCCGCCTGAAATCCTTACTTACGGAAACCAGCCTTACCCCGGACTCATCCACGCGTAACAATTCATCCCCCGACAATAAATAACCATCCTGCATGCCGGCAAAACAAAAATCGGTCACCGGCTTTTCACCCAAAATCCTTTTATACCTGCCCTGCTGAAATAGAAATAATTCCCCCTCCCCCGTCAGCATATAGAATTCCGTCAGATCCTTACTGAATATCTCCACAATGCTTTGATGGGCAGGTGAAGGCGGCAGCATCCTGAACTGTCCGTTTTCATAGGCAGCCACATCAGCATAGCCGGCAAAAAGTGCTTTGTCCTTCGAGATAAAATACATGGAGGTGATGGAATTTGACAACGGGGGACGAATGCTCTCTGTGATTCCGTTATTGAAATGATAGAGCATGCAGGTATTGGTAACATGATTGATATTGAACCAGAAATCACGGTCGGACAAGGGATTGAAAAAATAGATCTTCCCGTCAACCGGAACTGTAAGTTTAATCCATTTTTCATTAACCAGGGAGTGTATTTTATCCGTTACAAAATAAACCCCCTGCTGCTTATCCTGCATGATGTTCCGAATGTCGGACCTGGTCCCGGAATTGATTTTCCGAAAAATGAAGGATTGACCGGACAGGTAACCCGGAGACAGCAATAAAACAAAAACAGTAATCAAAATTGCAGAAAACACTTGCCGGGCATGGATACCCGACCTGGCAGGTCGCCAATGTCCTCCATGCAAGCGGATTAATTTAATCACGATCGGACTGAAAGGTTTCTTCTTTCATACAAACGATTGCAAGAACCGATAAGGAAGAATATGGATTAATGTGTTGTGAGCAGGAAATCAAGGTTTTCATTTTCCTGGTATTCCTGTGCCTCCATCCCAAACCGGAAAACTCTAAGGGGCCTTTTGCCCGCCATGTTCATGGTATCTCCTTCCACTTTAAGCAGGCATCCTTCGCGCAGGCCCACCACTGTGACCTCGCGGTTCACCGTCAGAAATTCCAGTATCCGCTGTTCGCGGGTTTCGCCGGCATGACCGGCCGGATTTGCATCAAGGTAATGCGGAT
>CAZPWZ010000604.1:0-1922 GCA_964590675.1 uncultured Draconibacterium sp. | reverse complement strand
AAAGCCTAAACGTGAAGTATTTGTGAGGCTGACTCCTGAATATTCCACAGATGAGGCTGCGATAAAAACGCTGTTCGATCAGTTAGAGAAACGGGCCAGGAAACAACTGGAGATACTCATGACTTTTATCCGCATGTCGCAATATGGATTCGCGGAGTTGAAGGAGGTCAGGCGTGCGGAACTGCTGAAACTATCCAAAGGAAGTTCGGCCCAGATTGAAAATTTGGTTGAAAAGGGGGTGATGGAAACCTACGAGAAACTCGTGAGCAGGTTGGATTTCCAGGGTGAAGGAACATCCACGGAAATGATCGAACTGACCAATGGTCAGCAGGAGACCATCGTAAGGATCAGGGAGTTGTTTGAAAATAAGGATGTTGTGCTGTTGCATGGGGTCACCTCTAGCGGCAAGACTGAAATCTATATCAAGTTGATCCGTGATGTGATCGACCAGGGAAAGCAGGTCCTCTTCCTGCTGCCGGAAATCGCCCTTACTACCCAGATAATTACGAGGTTGCGTAAATATTTCGGTAACAGGGTAGGGGTGTACCATTCCAGGTTCAATGTGCATGAACGGGTCGATATCTGGAAGGCAGTACTCGAAAACAATGTACCAGGAACAGGTACCAGGCAGTATGACATTATTCTTGGCGCCCGCTCATCCGTTTTCCTTCCCTTTTCGAACCTTGGTCTTGTTGTGGTTGATGAGGAACACGATCCATCATTCAAGCAGATGGATCCGGCCCCTCGCTATAACGGGCGCGATGCTGCCATCTACCTGGCACATCTGCATGGCGCAAAAACCCTTCTAGGATCTGCTACCCCATCGGTTGAGAGTTATTTCAACGCCCATCAGGGAAAATACGGGCTGGTGGAACTCTCCGAGCGCTATGCCAGCATGGAGATGCCATTGATCCAGGTGGTCAGCGTCAAGGAATCGCTGCGCCAGGGATTGATGAAGAGCCACTTCACATCGGTTTTATTGAACCAGTTGGAGGCTGCTCTCGCAAACGGGGAACAGGCCATTCTTTTCCAAAACCGGCGCGGATTTTCGCTGCGTCTCGAATGCGACCTGTGCCACTGGATGCCCTCCTGCAAAAATTGTGATGTCACCCTGGTTTACCATAAGAAGATCAACCAGCTTCGATGTCATTATTGTGGTTTCGTATCAGGGATTCCTGATAAGTGTCCCGACTGCCGGGGGGTGAACATTAAAATGAGGGGTTTTGGTACCGAAAAGGTGGAGGAGGATCTCGGACTGATCTTCCCGAAGGCCAGGATTGTACGCATGGACCTCGATACCACGCGCAGCAGGCATGCGCTGCAGCAGATCATCAGCGATTTTGAAGCCCGGAAAATCGATATCCTCGTTGGCACCCAGATGGTGACCAAAGGACTTGATTTCGACAATGTAAGCCTGGTATGTATCCTGAATGCCGATAACATGCTGAGCTACCCCGACTTCAGGGCGCCTGAGCGGAGTTACCAGATGATGGCCCAGGTGAGCGGCCGTTCGGGCAGGAAATACAAACAGGGGAAGGTGATCATCCAAACCTACAATCCTGAGCACATGATCATCAAATATGTTGTAAACAACGACTATAAAGCCATGTTCAAACAACAACTCCTTGAACGGCAGAAATTTAAGTATCCGCCATTCACCCGGCTGGTACTGATCAAATTGAAACACAAGGATCCGGAACTGCTGAATAAAGCTGCTGAATACCTTGCATCCAACTTACGAAAAGTATTCGGGAAACGCATTCTTGGTCCCGAATTCCCGATGGTTTCAAGGATAATGAATTATTTCATCAAACATATCATGTTCAAAATGGAACGAGAGGTTTCTTCATCTGTCATGAAATCGAAACTGATTGCCGAGATTGATAGGTTTCAGCAGCAATCCGAATTCAGACCGGTCAAGG
>CAZPWZ010000603.1:0-1923 GCA_964590675.1 uncultured Draconibacterium sp. | reverse complement strand
TGCCCCTGAGATTCATTATGACCTTCAAAGTGGAAGGTTTCAGCGTGCCAAGACTCCAGGAACGGCTGAATGATCTCATGGCGCAGGGCATTTTTAGCCCTGACATGATAATTATCGATGGGCTGATCTTTGATGACACATCCAAGCCGGCACTTGATGCCTTGAAAGAAATGGTGGAAAAGCAGTGCTTAAGGGCCTGGTTTACAGTCAACATTCATCGGCAGGTAAAGGCGGATGCGGATGGGTTGCCCAAGCCCCTCCTTCCGGCGGATGAACTGTTTGATGTCGCCCTGCTCCTCGTAACGGAAGGTAACGAAATGCATATCCGGGATCTGAAGACCGGTGATGTACCATCGCCCCGTCCGGTCCTCATTCTCGATCCCGCCACCATGCTTATTAAGGAAAATGTAGCCGTAGCCTCTTAGGGTCTGTCACGAAAGAGTGACAAACCCTTGGCTTCATCGTCCTTATTTCATGATTATAAAGCGCCTCTGAGTGCCGCCAGAAAACGATCTACATTCTCAGGCCTGGCGGTATGTCCCATCAAACCGATACGCCATATCTTCCCCGCAAGGGGTCCGAGACCACCACCTATTTCAATTTTGTGCTCAGAGCGCAGACAGCGCCGGACAGACAGTTCGTCAATGTCGGCCGGACATTTTACCGTGTTGAGCATGGGCAGGCGGAAGGGCGCTTCAACCAGCATATCGAGACCCATTTCCTCAAGGCCATCCACAAGTTTTAGGTGATTTTGCTGATGGCGCAAGATTACCTTGTCCAGTCCTTCTTCAATAACAAGCATCAAGGACTGATAGAGGGCATAGAGCATATTAACGGGTGCCGTATGGTGATAGACACGGTTCTTTCCCCAGTAATTGGCGATCATGGAAAGATCGAGATACCAGTTCGGCACTTTCTTCCGGCGACGGTTGAGTTTGTCCACAGCCTTTTCCGAGAAGGAAAGGGGGGCCAGGCCGGGCGGGCAGGAGAGACATTTCTGTGTGCCGCTATAAATGGCGTCGACTTTCCAGTCGTCCGTCATTACCTCGATACCGCCCAAGCTGGTTACGGCGTCAACCAGGTACAAACATTCAGAGCCTTTCAAAAGGGCGCCGATTTCCGCCACGGGGTTTCGCACTCCCGTTGATGTCTCAGCATGCACCACGGCGAGGATTTGATAGTCTTTCTGGCGCAGCATTTTTTCAACTGTTTCCGGAATGACCGGTGTTCCCCAGGGGAACTCGACGATATCGACCTGGGCGCCAAGACGGGAGGCGACATCCTGCATTCTCATGCCGAACACCCCATTGACCAGGATGAGGACTCGATCTTCCGGTTCCACCAGATTGACGAAGCAGGCCTCCATTCCGGCCGATCCGGTTCCTGACAAGGGGATGGTCATCTTGTTGCCGGTTTTCATTACCTGTTGCAAAAGCGATTTCAGATCATCCATGATTTGGAGAAAATACGGATCCAGATGTCCCAGAGTCGGTTTGCTCAGGGCCTGATAAACATCCGGAGGAACACAGGAAGGGCCGGGTCCCATCAATAAGATGTCTTCAATTCCATCCAGCAGGTTACTCCTCATTTTATTACCTCCTTATCTGTATTTCCGCCCATGCTACGGGCGAGTTCATGCAAAGCCGTCATTTATTAATAAAGCGTCTAAGTTCACGATACTGAATTACTCCATGAAAGGTCAGGATTGTCAGTCCGGTAATGATAAGTATCATACCCAGGGCTTCAACGAAAGTAGGTCTTTCACCCAATTGGATGGCAGCGGCGATCATACCGATAATAGGAGTTGCGAGGGTTCCCATGCTGGCCATGCCCGCAGACATGGCTTTTAGGATAAAAAACCACAGGATCAGGGCAAGGGCCTGGCTGACAATGGAACTGAAGGCAAGCCCGGCAATAAAGTGC
>CAZPWZ010000602.1:0-1928 GCA_964590675.1 uncultured Draconibacterium sp. | reverse complement strand
CTGATAAACCCGGGAATGGACAACCGGTCAAATGAAACAGAATCCATCTCTATTTGAAGGTTTGGGAATTGCCTTACTGGTGGCAGTTTTGGTGACTTCGGGAGTTATGCTGGCTGGCCTGGAAAACTTCAGCCGTGAACCAATTACATCCAACAATACAAACACCCCGCTATTAACGACCTCCGTCCTTGCACCAACAGAATTACCTGAAAATTTAACTACCACCCCCCTTCCCACCACCTGTCCACAACCGGATGGGTGGGAAACATATGTGATGCAAAGCGGTGATTCTCTGGAAGCACTTGCTGGAGAAAGAATCGCGGATCTCGGTGAAGTGATGGGCGCCAATTGTTTGACCAGACCCGGTGCGCTGCCTGGTTCAACCATTTATCTGCCCCCGCGCCCCCCGACCCTTACACCGACCATCACTAGAACGCCAACCGTAACGAACACCCCAACAATTACTCTGCGACCATGTGATTATCCCGCAGGTTGGGTAAGATACGAAATCAAGGCTGGCGATACGATCTTTAAATTGGGTGTTCGTTTCGGCGTCAGCGAAGTTGATCTTGTTACATCAAATTGTCTCGTACTCGGATCAGCCCTGCATCCCGGTGATATTCTGCTGGTTCCTGAGCAACCGACCAGTACTCCCACCCCGAGATAATGTATACGCAGCAACACAATCGGTACAAACGGGAAAGAATTTGTTCAATCTTGTTCTGTTTCCTCGTTTTACTGGGTTCAGGCTGTGGTTTTTGGTCAAATTCTTCCCAACCAACCTTTCCTCCACCCACCTCAATTATTAATACGCAAAGCAAGTCAACATCCACCCGACTGGTTGTTGTAACAACAACCAGGATTCCTCCAACGTCGACTTTGACGTCCTCGCCTTCGCCCACCATTACCAGAACTCCGCAACCTTCCATCACACCCACCCAGATTTTGCCCGGGGCTCGTTTCCCTGAAGCGCCGGTTTTAATTCAACGACAATCCGTTGGCATACCCGGACAAATAAAAATCCTTTTGCTGGGGGCTGATTTACGGTCAACCAGTAATAGTTACCGAACCGATTCCATTGTCTTGCTTGTACTAAATACACACCAGGGCAGTGCCAGCCTGATTTCCATTCCACCAGCGTTATATGTAAACATCCCCGAAGTAGGTATGGAACGGATTAACAGTGCTGTGACTTTTGGCGGAGCCGGGAAGGTAATGGATACCATTCAATACAATCTGGGGCTTCGGCCAGAAAAATACTTGACCGTAGATATGAATAATTTCAACAGGATCATCGAGTTTATGGGCGGATTGGATGTAAATGCCCCTTCCCCAATGACTGATCGATGCGATCTTCCCCAGGCAGTTGATGGTTGGTGCACAATAAATGCGGGGATGAACCATATGGATAAAGATACGGCCCTCTGGTATGTCCGGTCAATTAATGGCGGAGAATCTCAGCGTTTATGGAGAACCCAACAAGTCTTGTTGGCAGTTTTTACTAAATTAATGGCATTGAACGCAGATTCTCGCATTGAAGAGTTATATGCGACTTTTTATGAAAGCGTTGAAACAGATCTCTCTATTGATGATTTCCGCAGTCTAGCTTCGCTGGCAAAACTGCTTCAAAATCCAGACCGGATACACAGATATTCATTTACTGCTCGAGAAGCGGTTCCATTTACCCTGCCTGGCGGCGAAAATGTGCTCCTTTTGGATCAAAATGCCGCCTGGGATTTAATTAATTTCGCAGTATTGGTTCCCTGAAAGCTGGGAATTCCATGTTTTCCAATTTGACATTCAAAAAAAATACTGCTATAGTGATCGAGACTATACGCAAATAAGCGGAGGGAATATGTCTGGACAAACCGCGGTTTTATCCAGTTTTCACATCACAGGTGATACTTCTCTGGGGGATGCGCTGGAGG
>CAZPWZ010000601.1:0-1932 GCA_964590675.1 uncultured Draconibacterium sp. | reverse complement strand
ACATCTGATACGATTACCATTCTTGAAAAAATCGGACATTTTCTCGATGAAGACAATGAACGCTTATATGCACGGTTTAAAAATGAGGGATTCAGTAAAAGGGAGATTACAGGAAAAATTGCTTCGTCCCTCGATATTCAGGATATACTACACAAGGCTTCTGTCAATTGGGATGGAGGGTATGCCATTGCCGGAATGTTTGGCCATGGAGATGCTTTTATCCTCAGGGATCCTTCAGGAATAAGACCGGCATTCCATTATCAGGATGATGAAGTTGTCATCGCTGCTTCAGAAAGACCGGTAATCCAGACTGCACTCAATGTGCATGCTGGTCAGGTAAAGGAGATTGAGCCAGGACATGCCCTTATTATCAGAAAGGATGGCAATATCAGCATGACATCCATTCTACAGGCCAAAAAACGACAGGCATGTTCATTTGAGCGGATCTATTTCAGCCGTGGAACTGATGTGGATATCTACCGTGAACGAAAAAAACTTGGGGAGTTGCTGACGCCTTCAGTATTGAGGGCTGTAAACCATGATCTTGAAAATACCGTATTCTCTTATATCCCCAATACGGCAGCCGTTGCATTTTACGGGCTGGTTGAAGAACTGGGCAACTTTTGTGATCATATCAAGAAGGATCTGCTGCTGAAAGATGCGCCGGGATTGACTGCAACCAGGATTGAAGAAATTTTGAAATTTAAACCCAGGGTTGAAAAGGTAGCTGTAAAGGACATCAAGCTCAGGACTTTTATCACACAGGACAATGATCGTGACGATCTGGTGGCTCATGTTTATGACGTAACCTATGGTGTTGTAAAGCCAGGGATTGATAATCTGGTGGTAATCGATGATTCAATCGTCAGGGGAACTACACTTCGCCGAAGCATCATTAGGATACTTGATCGTTTAGGCCCGGTAAAAATTGTGATCGCCTCCTCGGCCCCCCAGATCCGTTACCCCGACTGTTATGGTATCGATATGACAAAACTGGGTGATTTTATTGCCTTTAATGCAGCAATAGAGTTGTTAAAGGAGACGAAACAAGCGCATATCATCAACGAAGTATATCTCAAATGCAAAGCCCAGGAAAATCTTCCCAAAGAAAGTGTAGTGAACTATGTGAAAGAGATATACCGGCCGTTTACTTCGGAACAGATTTCCGGTAAAATATCACGGCTTGTAACGCCACCGGGGTGTAAAGCTATGGTGCAGGTAGTCTTCCAGACCATTGAGGATCTTCATGAAGCCATTCCCAATCATTTGGGAGACTGGTATTTCACCGGAAATTATCCCACCCCTGGCGGCAACAAAGTGGTTAACCGTTCTTTTATCAATTATATCGAGGGCAGGAACGAGCGGGCTTATTGATTGATTGTTACCCTTATAACCTCTTAAGATTCAGGGTTAATTCATTTTTTCAAAAGATCGGCAGCTAGGCAGGAGTGTACTGGTATAACAGCGACTATATCACCGGTATTCAATGATTTAGACCATTGACTCTCCGTTGTAAAAATGCCATGCTCCTGTGAAAGTGAAACAAGGTAGTCATCTCCTTGGGGATTTTCCCATTTGTCGCTGATAAAGGGAACTACGAGTCCGAAAATTTTGTCTCCATTTTTACTGATTATTGATTCTTTGGAGAGATGTACAGCACCTCCGTAAATCAGGGCCTGGTTTCGCCTGGGATAGACAGAGATTACAGGACAAATCACAGCCGCTGCGATCTCATCGAAACCGCAGGAGCCAAGATGATATTGCATCAGGTCGAAATAGGCAAAATTACCGGGCCTGATTTCATCTATTCCTGTAAAATTTTTGGCAATGCTGCAGGAAGGCGTATCGCCGATTGAAATCAAGATTTCCGGATAAAGACTCTGATATTGCAATTTCAGTTCGTGTAATAGCCCTATAGCATCGTTGTGTATA
>CAZPWZ010000600.1:0-1935 GCA_964590675.1 uncultured Draconibacterium sp. | reverse complement strand
ATGGGGGAGTGACGAGGTACGACAACGACCCGGTCGTCATCCGCGGCCTCCTGATTCCAGCTGATTGGATTTTCGCTAATTTTCCTGAAAAAATAACACACGAAATGTGTGTTATTTTTTCTCGGGTTTCGGATGCTAGATACCGTTTAAAACCTGGATCACTTCACTGATATCCGGCAGCTGCTTGATGGGGTATACCTTCACCCATTTGACGATGCCATTTTCATCAATGATGCTGTTCGCCCGTTCCGATGTGCCAGTCTTCTCAATGAAAATGCCATATTCCTGGGCGACTTGACCATGGGGCCAAAAGTCGGCGGGCAGGCTGACATTTTTAATCAGCAGCACAGCTGACCAGATTTTTTTAGAGGCCGCGGAATCAACGCTGAGCCCCAGCGGTACTGTGTTCAATTCTTGAAACGTCTCCCAGTTCACTTGAAGCGAGCGCATCTGATCCGTGCAGATGCCGGTCCAGGCCAAGGGATGCCATGAGAGCAGTACTTTTTTCCCTCGGAAGTCGGATAAACGAATGATTTGATCCTGGTTGTCCTTTAAAGAAAAGTCTGGTGCAGTATCTCCCACTTGAATCAGCGGCATTATTCATTCCCCCTTTTCTTTGCTGCAATCTGCAACACATGACTGATCCAAACAAATCTGTTTAGGATAGACGGTTGCGGAAATCCTCATATCCGAAGCGTTTGATGATTTTTATCCCGTCTGTTTCATTGTAAAGGGCAATGGTCGGCAGGTTGACGCCATTGAAGGTATTGTTTTTGACCATTGTATAGTGGGCCATGTCGCAAAACACCAGTCGGTCTCCCGGTTTTAACGGCTGCTTGAAGGAGTAATCGCCGATCACATCCCCGGCCAGGCAGGTCATCCCGCCCAGGCGATAGGTGTGGGCATGTTCACCAGGCATCCCCGCATGGATGATCTGCGGCCGGTAAGGCATTTCCAGGACGTCGGGCATATGGCAGGCGGCAGAAGTGTCCAGGATGGCAATCTGCATGCCGTTGTCCACGATATCCAGCACCTTGGCCACCAGGAATCCGGTATTCAAGGCAATGGCCTCGCCCGGCTCCAGATAAATATCCACGCCGTACTTGTTTTTCAAATACAGGATGGTCTGCACCAGGGTAGCGATGTCATAATCCGGGCGGGTGATATGATGCCCACCGCCTAGATTGAGCCATTTCATCTGATGAATATAAGCGCCGAATTTTTCTTCCACCGCTTGGACTGTCCTGGCCAAGGTGTCCGAATTCTGTTCGCAAAGGGTGTGAAAATGGATGCCTTCCAATCCAGCCAGCTCATCCGGTTTGAAATTAGCCAGGGTGACCCCCAGACGGGAATACTGGAAGCAGGGATCGTAGAGCGGCGTGGCGATCTCGGAGTATTCCGGATTGACGCGGATACCGCAGCTGATCTTTTTCCCCTGATAGTTTTGCACTTTTTCTTTGAAGTGATGCCACTGGTCAAAGGAATTGAAAACCATATGATCACAATAGCCCATCAGTTCAGCAAATTCCTCATCCAGATAGGCCGGTGAATAGACATGAACTTCCTTGCCCATTTCCTCGAAGCCCAGGCGTGCCTCAAAAAGCGAGCTGGCAGTGATCCCTTTCAGATATTTCGCCACCAAAGGAAAAACCGAAAACATGGAAAAGCCCTTCAGGGCAAGGAGAATACTGCATCCGGTCTGTTCCTGGACCGACTGCAGTATCTTCAGGTTGTTGGTCAGCAAGCCTTCATCAACGATATAGCAGGGCGTGGGCAGTTGATTAAAATCAATGGTCATTAATCATACCTCAATCAAGGAGCGTGGGAGAAAAGTCCTCATGCCACGGCAGTCCGTATTTATTCAGTGCTTCCATAAATGGATCCGGATCAAATTCTTCCACATTGTAGACACCCGGCTTTTTCCAGATCCCCTTT
>CAZPWZ010000599.1:0-1948 GCA_964590675.1 uncultured Draconibacterium sp. | reverse complement strand
CACCAGGATATTTGTTCCGGATGAAGTGCAAATGGCCTGATGATGACTTTCGGGGAGCAGGTACACTTCCAGTAGCTGATCAGTTCGATCATTCCCAGGTTGAAAATAATGTTGTCGAGATGGCCGGCAATTTTTTCATCGGGAAGGAAAAAGGAATTCCTTGGCAGAAAAAGCGATGGTTCAAACAGGTACTGATCGGCCAGGTTGAAAGTAAACCTGATGTCGAGACCTTTCCTGGTCAGGGTGTAGTCCTGTTGCTCATAGACGAAAAACGGAAATTTTTCGCGTAATTGAATAAATTGTGACTGCCTGCTTGACCTTGCCATGAATTGGTATTATATTTGTCGGGTGTGCCCATCGCAAAAGTACTAAAATTGCATAAACACCATGGAAAAACCACGCATTAAACCAAAACAGGGAAGCATCCTTATCTCTGAGCCGTCGCTGCGCGATTTTTATTTCCGTCAGTCGGTGGTGCTTCTTGCGGAACACAATGAAGAGGGCACTTTCGGCGTGATCATCAACAAGCCGATTGAAGCCCGCCTCAAGGATATTGTCAAGGGTTTTCCCGGATGTAACCTGCCAGTTTACCTTGGCGGCCCGGTGAAGACCGACTCTATTTTTTTCATCCACACACGCAACGATATTCTTCAAAGCGTGCCCATCATGGAAGGCCTCAACTGGGGCGGCGATCTTGATATGATCAAGACCATGCTGAAAGAGAAAACTATCTCCGCGCATGAGATCCGGTTTTTTGTAGGATATTCAGGATGGTCGCCCAACCAGCTCGACCGCGAACTCCGTGAAAAATCGTGGGTGCTGTCACAAACCACCGTCAGCGAAGTGATCAATGACCATCCAGAAACATTATGGAGCAACTACCTGCGAAATATGGGTCATGATTATGCGATATGGGCTAATTTCCCGGCCGATCCGACATTCAATTAATGCCTATGTCTCCGTGCTGCCTTGCTGCAACGATACCTTTTTACCAATAAAATATCTACTTTTGCCTCCGCTAAACTGTATAACCTTACCGGATCCGGTGGAAGTGATATTCTATGAAGAAAACCGACATCATCATTATCGGAGTGATTATCATCCTTTTGCTCCCGTTTTTCATTTTCCCCTCCGTACTAAACGCTTACGAAGAGTTAAATAAGGCCCATGCTTATATCCTGAGTTTCGTCAAATTCGCCATCCTGGCAACATTTGGCGAGAGTCTCGGGCTCAGGTTACGGACAGGAGTTTACAATAAAAAAGGATTTGGACTGCTTCCGCGGGCCCTGGTATGGGGATTCCTCGGAATTATTATAAAAATCGCCTTTGTCATCTTTGGTGAGGGTGCACCGGTCATGCTCAAAACATTCGGGGTACATTTTCCCATGGCCAACCCCGCTGATGTATTGAAACAACATGAATTTTCGTCCCTGAAACTGCTGGCTGCCTTTGCCGTCGGAACATCACTTAACCTGCTTTTTGCGCCAGTCTTCATGGCATTTCATAAGATTACCGACATGCACATCATGAATACCGGTGGAACCCTGAAAGGCTTTTTCACGCCAATCCCGGTGGGACAGTACATCCAGGATGGCGACTGGCTGACCTTCTGGAATTTCGTGGTAAAAAAGACCATCCCGTTTTTCTGGATCCCGGCGCAAACCCTGAATTTCATGCTCCCCGAAGGTTACCGGATGCTGGTGGCCGCCATTTATGGCGTGATCCTGGGAGTCCTGCTCTCACTGGCCAGCATGATGCAGATGAAACGGCTCTGAAATCAACTTTTTCCCTGTGACAAGTGTCACTGCGATCGATTTTTTTTCATCGATTTGCGGTCAGTTAATGTATTGTAATCACCGAATAGTTAACTTTGTAACAGTGTTATCTGTAAAAATGAACCGGCCATGCAAACTGAAACCCAAACCCATATAAATTATTACGGCGCTGG
>CAZPWZ010000598.1:0-1956 GCA_964590675.1 uncultured Draconibacterium sp. | reverse complement strand
CCGATCTGGTATAGCTTGCGGCCTTCCGGAACCACCACTTCGCTGTTAAGCTTTTTGTTGAGCACGCGCCAATATGATTCAGGAACGTGCTTGGCAGCATCATGCCTGAATCCATCCAGGTTATATTCTTTTATCCAGAAAATGGCCGAATCGGAAACCATATTTGCAACTTCAGGTTTTGTGAGGTCGAAAGTGGGAAGGAAAATATCAAACCACGTCGTAAGCCTCTGCTCATCCCATAAGCGGATGTTTTTCCTTTTCCCCGGTAGGTCGACTTGCGTTATCCAGTCGGGATGGGCTTTTAAAACCGGGTATTCCTGGTGAACATGATGTGAAACAAAGTCGAGGATGACATTGATATTTTTCCCGTGGGCTTCACTAACCAGGGTATGCAGTTCCTCCGTGTTGCCAAAGCGGGTGTCGATGGTTGTAAGTGTTATGGGCCAGTATCCGTGATAGCCGGAAAATTTACTGTGGGGTGCAGGATATTCCACATAGCCTACCAGCGGATTCTGGGTGATCGGCGAGATCCACAGCGTATTGATCCCGAGATTTGAAAAATACCCGTCTTCAATTATACGGGTGATCCCTGCCAGGTCCCCGCCCTGGTAATTTACCCTGGGATCAATTTCTTTGTCGGCCAGCGGAGCATCATTGTCCGTTTTCCCGTTTTTAAACCGGTCGACCATAAGGAAATACATCACCATTGCCTCATGATCATTCCTGGTTAGTTTATTCGGATCAGTCAGTACTTTGCCCCGCTGCAAGGGTACCAAAATGTCATTTGAAATGCCCGAACTGTTGTATGCGAAAACACGTATATAACTGCGTTCGAATTCCTTGGATTTGCGGGGCACATCAATTACGATGCCCGAACTGTCGATTTTCCAGAATTTCTGATCCAGCATCCGGTTTTGCCATAGTACGAATACGGAATCGGCTTTGTTTTTCAAACCGATCACTATTTTTCTTCCATCTGCCCTGGATGTGTAAAGCACAGGGAATCCGGCATGGTTCAGATTCCCGAGCGTCAACAGCGAATTGTAGCCTCCGATGTTGTTGCTGACGGAATCGGGGTTTGCGGGATCGGATGTTTCTTTTCCGTCAAGGATCAGTTTATATTGATACTTTCCCGGGAACAGGTGAAAGTCGATATGCCATTTGCCATCCTTTTCAAAAAGATACCCTGCCGAAGGATTCCATTCGTTCATCTGCCCCTTGATCTGGATGCGCCTGTACTTTTTATTCCCCGGATCAAAGGTGAATCGGTATCGCAGCTTGGTCGATTTCTCAAGCAGCAGCGAATAGGGAAATCCGTTGATCCATAATGTTAAAACCGAGAGTTTCGGAAAATCCCGCGATGCCGGTTTAATCACCATAAGTAAGGAATCAGGTGATATTGTCGCGCTGAATGCCGGATCGATTTCAAGGGAATCGATTTGGTCAGGCGCCACCAGGTAATCGGACAGTTCAATCACAGTTGAATCATTGTCAACAATTACAGGCGCAGCCATTTTGAGCATTTGTGGTTCATCCGGTATCATGATGTCATCGTCGGACGAACATCCCTGGACCAGGGCCAGGAGGCAGATAATCGCAGTAAAATAAAAAAATCGTTTCATTTTAAAAAGGTTATTTCGTTAAATATAATCAATCAACAGAAATTTTAAAATCGCAAATCGTAAATCGTAAATCGTAAATCGTCAATTGTCATTGGTCATTCAATGCACATCACCCTGCTCGTCAGCAAACCTTCAATCTGCATTATACACAAATAATTCCCCGGTTTATAATTGCGGTTTGTGAAAGTAACCTCGTTGATCGTACCTGACGGTATTCCTTCATAGATTGTTTCGACCAGGCGCCCGGTTGCGTCCATCAGGGTTAACAGAACGTTTGTTCCGGCAGGTGCGTAGAAAGGAATGACCGTATGGACGCGGAAAGGATTTGGCCGGT
>CAZPWZ010000597.1:832-1966 GCA_964590675.1 uncultured Draconibacterium sp. | reverse complement strand
ACTTCAGTATTTCTTCGATCACTTTCCCTACGTTTCCACTTGGCTCCTGGATCTTCAACAGGGCGCTGATCGTGGGGGCGATATCGGTCATATAAGTATCCTTGTTCGTTTTTCCCTGCCGGATCCCCCAGCCATACCACAGCAGGGGGATGTGAGCATCATAAGGGTTCCACATACCATGTGTGGTACCGGTGTTGCTCCAGGCATCGATATAATTCGGACGCAGTATGAACTGGATATCCCCGCTTCGTTTCTTATAGTATCCATTATTCATCATTTCCCGTAAGCGCCCGGGGAGTGGTACTTCGTTTAGCTCGTCCAGGCGGAACACATGGGTAATGGCCGTATCTGCTTCCAGCAGGCGAACAATCTTCCTCGTGATTTCTGATTTATCAAGTTTGGCGGAATCCAATGCCGGGTGGTTGAGTGCAAGCTGGTAGTTGTCATCATGAACCACAATGTTGCTGATCTGGAATTCCCCGGAAAGCTTTTTATTGATCGACTTCGTGATCTCCGACATAAACACCCTGCCGCCGGGCATTTTATTTTCCTTCATAAATTCAGGAACGTTGGCTACACCATGATCTGCTGAAAGGAATACGGTGTACTGCCCTTTACCAACTTTGCTATCCAGGAAGTCGAAAAAGTTTCCGATCTCCTTGTCCAGCCGGAGGAATCCATCTTCCGATTCAATTGAGTTCGGACCGAAAGTGTGCCCGATATAATCAGGAGAAGAAAAACTGATGGCCAGCAGGTCGGTAATGTCATCTGCCCCGAGTTGTTCGGCATTCACTGCAGCTTTCGCAAATTCTGCGGTCATCGTGTTGCCATAGGGAGTGGAGACAATCTTGCCGTAATCCTTTCCTTTAAACTGCGCCAGGTCATAAGGAAAAGCCGGGCCAAAAGGTTTTGACTCATACGATTTTTCATCAGCTGTACTCTGTACATAACTGGCGGCGGGATAAAGCAGCGACCAGCCCTGGCTATAATATCTATCGGCCATCTTCTGGCGGTTATAGTTTTCTGCCCAGGCAGGGAGTTGCTGCATATACCAGGTGGATGTGATCCAGTCACCCGTTGTGTTATCATACCAGTAAGCTGCATCTGCCCTGTGACCTGCAGTAAGTATTCCAC
>CAZPWZ010000597.1:0-822 GCA_964590675.1 uncultured Draconibacterium sp. | reverse complement strand
TTGGCATTCGTCTCAATTCCGTTGACCTTGTTTGTGCAATTTGTTGGGTTTTTCAGTTTTTTGCGGATGGTGGTAACCAGCATGTTCTGTGGGCTCATCTTGCCGAGCAGGGATTTGCTTCCTACCGTAGTCACCGATGTATCCTCGGTACAATATACTGACCGCATTTGCTCACGGTCCCACCAGAAATTACCGGTGATGCCACTTAATGCCGGCACTGAACCTGTATATATGCAACTATGCCCGCAGGCGGTATAGGTAGGTGAGTACGGAATCAGCGTATTCTCACAGGTAAAACCCTGGTTGAGCATTCTTTTGAAACCACCCTTTTCATCGTAGCGGTCGTAGTACCGGTACAGGTAATCCCAGCGCATCTGGTCGACCACAATGCCAACAACGAGCTTGGGTCGTTGCAATTGCTGAGCCTGTGTTGAAAGTAAGCTGAACAGGGAAAATAAAACAGGGATGAAAAACTTTACCATATGGGATGAATTAGGAGCGACAAATGTAGGATAATCGGTGTGGTTGGGAGGTTGCATTTAAGTGAACAATGTATCGATGTTATTAATTTTCTTTTAACCACAGCGGGCACGGCGGACGCGGTGGTTGGCAGGAAGGGGTTCCTCGCATGACGAGACAAGGAAAGGTTCAAAACATTTGGGTGATTATGCCGTGTCCGCCGTGCCCGCAGTGGTAAAATTAAGCTCATGGCATTTCGATGGAAACACGGATCATCTCCCTGACTAATGTAATTTCCAGAAGGAAAATGAGGTAAAGATTGACAGCCCGCCCACCATCCACCAGAGTACATTAAATCCCCAG
>CAZPWZ010000596.1:0-1972 GCA_964590675.1 uncultured Draconibacterium sp. | reverse complement strand
CTGCCAATGAAAACATGATTATTTCCCACTTTGTTTCTATGGATCATTTTCATGGCGCCGGGCCGTGCGGGAGGACAGGATATCTCACAGCAAGGCCGATTTACCATCCGGCAGGAAAAACCCCCGGTCAATTCGATTCCCGGCGACCTTGGCGATACGATTAAAGGCAGATTTTTCCTGGGCATGATGAATAATGCCTTGTGGCATGCCAGGACCCTGAGGTTCACCTGTTCCCAGTACAATGAAACATACAGGGATGGAAATATCAACAAGCGAGATAAGGGTTATTCCGTTTGGCTTAAGAAAAATAACCTGGCCAGGGTTGAGTTGAGGGACCTTCGTTTTCCGGATGATGGAACAAACCTGATCTACGACGGAAAGAACCTCTGGTCCTGGTTCATTGGTAAAAACCTCAGTGTGGTCCTCGACCGGAACACGGTGCTTGGCGAAATAAAAAATGTGTATATGACCAGGGATATCTCAGCCGGATCCTCCCTGTCGCACGATATGGTCAGCTATGGCACATCCGTTTCAATGCCTGTTCTTTACCTGAACAAGTTTTTCGGGTATTCACCGGCCATTGAAGCCGAAGGAATGCTGGCCGGATACCAGGGAATCGATTCAGTTGAAGGCATGAAAATGCATCATATCAAAGTGGTGATGATGGGCGGCCAGCGAATTGCCGATTATTGGCTCGCAGCATCGGACTACCTTCCAAGGAAAATGGAGGAAAAGCTGTCAATGAATGCATCAAATTATTATTTCAAAAGGGAACTATGGAGCAAGGTAGCAATAAATGAGGCGCTGCCCGACAGTCTGTTTGCATGGGAGCCACCTGAAAACTGGCGGGAATATACACTTCCCGATGAAGAGATTCTTATGGACTCGATCGTGAAAAAGAGGGAGAATCTTTACGATACCTTTACCGGCTTGACATTGATCGACGGAGGAACGTTCAACCTCCGCAATTATAAAGGTCAGATGGTACTGATTGTATTCTGGAGGCTTGGGTGTCCTCCATGCCGGAAAGAGATGCCTGTCCTGCAGCATATTTTCGAAAAATATAAAGCGCATGGGATCATGGTGGTAGGATTCAACCATGTCGACAATGAGGGGCTTGTCAGGGAATACCTGGAGAAGAACGGAATCAGTTATCCGAATATTCTTGATCCTTCGCCTCATGCAAAGAAAATTTATGACTCATTCCGGACGAACATTGTTCCGTTGAACTGCCTGATCGACCTCGAAGGAAATCTTTTCGATGCCTGGTACGGATTCGATCCGAAAGAAAACGAACCGGAAAAGGTACTTCAGATGGCTACGGCAATTTTCCCGGTTCCGGAATAAATGATAAATTTGCTCCACATTAAAATCCTGCCCTTGCTTGCTTTCCTGAAATCAAATTTCTGCAGGGTCACAACCACTTTGGTTTCCATGGCCCTGCTGTACACGTTAACATTTCCGGCTAAGGCCCAGTTTGTGAGGGGCGCCGATATCGGCTGGCTCGACCAGATGGAGGTGACCGGGTATAAATTCTACAACGATGACGGCGTGCAGCAAAACTGTTTACAGATCCTGCAGGATCATGGCATCAACACCGTCCGCCTGCGGGTGTGGGTGAATCCGTCGAATCACAAGACCAACGGGCACTGCAGCAAAAACGAGGTGGTGAAAATGGCCTTACGGGCGCAGGATATGGGCATGCGGGTGATGATCGACTTTCACTACAGCGACTCCTGGGCCGACCCGGGAAAACAAAACAAACCGGCGGCATGGGCAGGGCATTCCTTCAGCGGGTTGCTTACGGATGTTTACAACCACACATACGAGGTATTGGATACCCTCAAAAAGAGCGGGGTGATCCCGGCATGGGTGCAGATCGGCAATGAGATCACCTGGGGCATGCTATGGCCCGATGGAAGCACCGATAACTGGCCCCAGCTGGCGCAGCTGCTCAACAAGGGATATGATG
>CAZPWZ010000595.1:0-1974 GCA_964590675.1 uncultured Draconibacterium sp. | reverse complement strand
TCGACATTGAAATTGGCGAACGGTTTGCGGCTCACATCGGCAGGGAATATGTGCCGGTCGACCTTCAGTTTGCAGCACTGCTGGCATCTGTATCGACCAACAAGATCGAAATGATCACCAGTTCACTGATGATCACCGAAGAACGGAAAAAACAGATCGACTTTTCCGATCCCTATTACAATTCAGGGGTCAGCATTATCGCCAGGAAAACAAGCATTGACAGTCCTTTCGCGCTCAGGGAGGATCCCGCCGAAGGTAAAAAATCGATATTCACAAGCATTTCTGAGAGTTTTTACAACAACATCATCCTGGAAAAAAGATACCTGCATATCCTGAACGGATTAGCCGTGACCATGATCATTTCGATACTGGCCGCACTGTTCGGGACGCTGATCGGCGCCCTGGTGTGTTACATGCGGATGTCGAAAGGAAAATTCATGTCGGAATCGGCCAAGGTTTACATCTGGCTGTTGCGCGGAACCCCGGTTCTGGTGCTGCTGATGATCATCTACTATGTTGTGTTCGCCTCGGTGAATATCAGCCCTGTGATCGTTGCCGTGATTGCCTTCGGGCTGAATTTCGGCGCCTATGTGTCAGAGATGTTCCGCACCTCTATCGAAGGCATCGACAATGGACAGAAGGAGGCCGCCACTGCAGGAGGATTTGCCAGGATCCAGACTTTCATCTATATCATCCTTCCCCAGGCCATGCGCAGCATCCTGCCCGTGTACAAGGGTGAGTTTATCTCCCTGATCAAGATGACCTCCATTGTAGGTTATATCGCGGTTCAGGACCTCACTAAGGCGAGCGATATCATCCGCAGCCGCACCTTCGATGCTTTTTTCCCCCTCATCATGGTGGCGGTGATCTATCTGTTCCTTGCCTGGCTGCTGTCGTGGGCCCTGGGCTTTATTGAAATCTCGGTTGATCCTAAAAGAAAACGTGCTAAAAAAATGATGGAGGTAAAAGGATGATCAAAGTAAGAAACCTGTCAAAACATTTTGGCGACCTGGTGGTGCTTAAGGACATCACGACCGATATCCACAAGGGCGAAATCATCTCTGTGATCGGACCGTCGGGAACAGGAAAAAGCACCTTCCTCCGGTGCCTGAACCTGCTTGAGATCCCAACCGGCGGAAGCATTTTTATAGATGATATCCCCCTGCTTGATAAACATACCAATATTCCGAAATTGCGCCAAAAGATGGGAATGGTATTTCAGTCTTTCAACCTGTATGCACACCTTTCAGTGCTTGAAAACCTGACCATTGGCCCGATCAAATTACTGGGGAAGCATCGCACCGAGGCGGATGCAAAAGCCATGGAACTGCTCAAGATGGTCGGCCTGGCCGAAAAGGCAGACAGCTTCCCCGATGAACTGTCGGGCGGTCAGAAACAGCGGGTCGCCATTGCCCGATGCCTGGCCATGGAACCGGAAATCATGCTCTTTGATGAGCCTACTTCGGCCCTTGATCCAACCATGGTGAGCGAAGTCCTCGCCGTGATCCGCCGCCTGTCGCGCGAAGGAATGACCATGATCATTGTTACCCACGAGATGGAGTTTGCGCGGAATACCTCCAGCCGCGTATTTTACATGGACGAGGGGGTGATCTATGAGGAGGGAACACCCCGGCAGATCTTCGACAACCCGCAGAAGGAAAAAACCCAGGCATTCATCAACCGCATACGCAGCCTCAGCTTCCAGTTAAAAAGCAGGAATTATGACCTGTATGCAATGCAGGCGGAAATGGAGGCATTTTGTGAAAAGCATATGGTTCCCAAAAAAGTGGCGGGCTATGTGGTGCATATAGCCGAAGAAATCCTTGAACTGCAATCAGATTTTTCCAAAATCAGCCTCAGCCTTTCTTATGCCGAAAAGGAGGGCGATGTGCAATTGGTTTGTGAAAGTGCAGGGCTGCCTGTAAATCCGCTGAAGGATGAACTTCTGGAAGAGGATATCGCATTAAAGCTGAT
>CAZPWZ010000594.1:0-1983 GCA_964590675.1 uncultured Draconibacterium sp. | reverse complement strand
TCTGGTGACTGCCGCAATACGTCGATCACGGGCCGGTATATGTGTCCATCCTACATGGCCGTTAAAGACGAAAATACCACCACACGTGCCCGGGCGAACATGCTCCGGGAATTCCTTACCAACTCATCCAGGAAAAATCCGTTTGACCACCGGGAGAACTACGAAGTGATGGACCTTTGCCTGTCATGCAAGGCCTGTAAATCGGAATGCCCATCGAATGTGGATATCGCAAAGCTCAAGGCCGAATTCCTGCAGCACTGGTACGATGCGAACGGAATCCCATTCAGGTCGAGGCTTATTGCAAACATTACCAGTATTAACAAACTTGGGAGTATTGCTCCTGCAATTTTTAACTTTTTCCAGCGGAATTCATTTATCTCTGGGATCACGAAAAATATCCTTGGATTTGCGCCCGGGCGAAACATCCCGCTGCTTTACAGCACCACACTCCGGGCTTGGAATCACAAAAATAATTTCAAGAAGGGGAATGAAAATCCCTTATCCGGGGATGGGAAGAAAGGAAAAACAGTGTATCTCTTTGCAGATGAATTTTCCAATTTCAACGATGTGGAGATTGGGATAAAAGCCATCAAACTGCTGAATGCATTCGGATTCAATGTCATTATCCCGGATCATGAAGAAAGCGGTCGTACATTCCTGTCAAAAGGACTGATCAGGAAAGCGAAGAAACTAGCCAACATCAATGTCGGTAAACTGAAAGATCTCATTTCCGCTGAAACGCCGCTTGTCGGTATTGAACCATCGGCCATTCTGACTTTCCGCGATGAGTACCCTGATCTGGTGGATTCCTCCCTGAAGGCATCAGCCTCCGCATTGGCCAGGCATGCGCTGATGTTTGATGAATTCATTGTCAGGGAGATGGATTCAGGCTTAATGGTTGATCGATCGGTGTCCCGGCAAGGCAGTCCGGAAACCAATCCTTTAACATCCCTGTTCACCAAAAATTCAAAATTGATCAAACTGCATGGCCACTGCCATCAGAAAGCGCTGGCCTCGGTGGAACCAACGAAAAAAATGCTATCGATACCAGCCAACTACAAGGTGGAGGAGATTAAATCGGGTTGTTGCGGTATGGCCGGTTCCTTTGGTTATGAAAAGGAGCATTACGACGTTTCGATGAAGGTAGGCGAACTCGTGCTTTTTCCTGAGGTACGCAAATCACCACAGGATGTGATCATCGCGGCGCCCGGAACATCATGCCGGCACCAGATAAAAGACGGCACCGGGCGGCATGCCTGCCACCCGGTTGAAGTATTATTTGATGCGTTATTGTAATTGTATCAATTGATATTTCAGTAAATCACCGTGCCTGTTTGCTCAGGGATTATTTTTCACGCAGCGGACCGAAAAACCTTTTGTTTTGCCATAATTGGAATCCCGCCACAGGGCTCCGGCAATAGATCCCAGTGCCCTGCTCCATGCATCGGTATCCGAAGATTGCGTGGATGCCCAGTAATTCGAATATTCAAGCTGGTTGAAGAAACCACCGTCAAGTTCCCGGTGGCCATTGCCGAAGGCCGTAAACCCGCTGGAATTGGTAGCATCGGCATTCGGACTAAGCCAATGCAAAAACCCTGTCTCTTTCATTGCCCCGCCTGCAACAGACTCACCTCCAAGTGTATTAGCTATTTGCGTCCATTCATCATCCGATGGAATATGCCAGCCTGATGGACAAATACCCTGGATATTTCCTGCCGGTGCCGGATTCCAGGAGGTATAGTTGGTTGCTCCGTTGAGGTATTGGACCATTTCCGCCCATTGATAAAATCCACCGTAGATGTCACAATTTGATTCGAGATCATTGTAACAGTATTTCTCAATGAAATCATTATCAGACTGCTGCAGTAATCCGTTAATTTTCAAGCCGATATTAAGATTCTCTCGTAACCAGCATTGCACTCCTATCTGAACCGTGTTATAGGTTTGTCCGCCGTAAGATATTTGTGCAACTCCCGGGCATGG
>CAZPWZ010000593.1:0-1984 GCA_964590675.1 uncultured Draconibacterium sp. | reverse complement strand
CCGGCTGGATGAAAATCCGCATTGTTCAAGCACAAAACCAAACCCGATTCCAATGACAAAAGCCAGGAAGAAGTTGGTGTTGGATGAGATGATATCGTTGACTGCTAAAGGACCCATAGTGATTTACGATTTACGATTTACGATTTTTGTTTTGCATTTTGCATTTTATTGAATTATATCCAGTTTCTTCTGAAAAAATAGGCGAGGGCATATGCGCCGCCGAAGATGCCCATCATGGTGATAATCCCGCCAAACGAGAGTACCGCCATGCCACTGAGCGCAGAACCGCTGGTACAACCCCGTCCAAGCTGGGAACCCAGGCCGAACAGGATCCCTCCAAGCAAGGCAAAGATAAGCCGGCGACGGGAAGTGATCTTAGGACTGTGTTCCACCTTGAATTTCAGTCGTCCGGCTAAGGCACCCGACGCAAATCCGCCCACGATAACCCCCAGCATCTGGAATACCAGCCAATTTTTAAGAGGTGATCCTGAATGCTCCTCCCTGTATTCCTGGAAGTACTTTGTATTTTCCGTGTATTTCGGTGCGACGGCCTGCGTGGAGGCTACAACAACACTTTTTATCGCACCGCTGGCTCCAAGTCCGCGCCCGGCAGTAAAGTTCGCCGCCAGCAATACCAGGCCAAGCAAAACCCCGCCTATGTAGGGATTCAAATACTTGCTCTTCTTAGGTTGATCTTTTGTTTCCATATTTCGGTATCTATTTTAAAAAATCATTGAGATTTAAATCAAAAATCGTAAATCGTAAATCGTAAATCGTAAATCGGATATCATCCTACGATACTCCTCACTTGTCACTTGTCATTGATCATTGGTCATTGGTCATTAATAAAGATACCTGCTCGCCTGACCTGCATAAACAATGATGAACCTCAAAAAAATCCCGCCGGTAAGCACCAGCGTTGCGGTGATCACAATCGGGATTTTATAACCCAGCAGTTCAAGTACCTCGAGGAATGCAGGGAGAAGCAGGCCGATCAGCACAACAAAAATCCAGAAAACCTCAGTATAAGGTCCACCGAGGAACATGTTTGCAGCATCAATCTGAACCTGCGAACTAGCCTGGAATCCCATGAACATGTGCACGATCAGGAATAATTCAATCCCGATCATGATCAGGTCGATCCGGCTGAAAATATTTCGTTCCAGGTGGCTTTTTGCCATGAGCATGATCACTGCCGCACCGGTTGAAAGGCTTGATGCAAAGAACAATGGGCCCAGGATGCTGGTGTTCCAAAGTGGCCGGGCATTGAATGCTGACAGTAAAATACCCGTATATACCCCAAGGATTACGGCATATATGAGCATGATCCAGGCTACGACAAAACGATATTTAATGAAAAACACCTCGAGCTGGTCCAGGAATGGGTATTTCCAATGCCATCCGGGTACCAGCTCTTTTAACCAGGTAGCAGACCAGATGATGGACAGCGGCGTGATGGCGAGCAATGCCCATGCACCCCATGACATGGGTGATTCGAAACGGATGGTCAGGTAGAGCTGCCAGAAAAAGGCCTTATGGTTCAGGTCAATGAATAGGGCACCCAGACCGATGATCAATAAAAACGGCGTGAGCATGGGCGCCCATTTGATGGCAGCGGGATATTTTTTCTCGCGCCCCATGATGTAATAAAGCGAGGCGAAAAACAGGATACCTGCTGCAACACCCCCTACAAACAGATATAACGGGATCTGCCAGTGCCAGATGTGCAGCGTAGGATCCACCATGGGATTCATACGGCCGCTGATGATTAACTCTTCTCTCATGGCGCTCAGGTTAAAAAGTAAAGATTAGGGTCGGTCCCGGCTTCGGGTATCAGTCGTTTATATTTTCGCTTTTTCAATACCTGTGATATTTCACTCCGGGGATCGTCGGTATCGCCAAAGTACAGGCATTTCGTGGGACAAACCGCCACACATGCCGGAGGAAGTCCCTCCTTGACGCGATGTACGCAGAAGGTGCATTT
>CAZPWZ010000592.1:0-1985 GCA_964590675.1 uncultured Draconibacterium sp. | reverse complement strand
GATCGAGGACATTTTTTGCCTGACATCCTTCATGAACTCATCCCTGCTTCGTTTCTCCAGTACAAACGGACAATCGATTTCGGCGCCATTTACACTCTGGGCATGCTCATCCAGCTCACTTCTCCCGGTTTTACGCGAGGTGCTTTTCACCTCCGGTATCGACAACATGGTTGTTTCTACCTGGTTCCCGATCTTATTCGATTCTTCGAGCGAGATCCCGGGCATGGTTACTACGGTGAGGGTGAGCGACCCTTCATTGAATTCCGGGAGGAAACTACGCCCGAAGGTGGTATAGAGCAAGGCTGTCCCGATCAGAACCGCCACTGTCATCCATAGTACTTTTTTGGTGTTTCCCATTACCCATTGCAGCGATAATTGGTAGTATTTATTCAGAAATGCAACAGTCCTGCTCTCGGCCTTCTGCTTGTTGAGCATTTTCTCATTGGTGAGCAGGTAACTGCAAAGTACCGGTGTAAGTGTGATGGCAACCAGCAGGGAGGAAGCCAGGGCAACGATAAACGAAATTCCAAGAGGCTTCAGCATCCGGCCTTCCATCCCGCCCAGGAAAAACAGGGGGATGAATGAAATGATGATGATGGCCGTAGCATTGACGACTGAACTGCGGATTTCACCGGATGCCTCATAGATTACCACCATGGAAGTTTTCCGGTTTTCCGACAGCAGTTTATTGTTCTCTTTAAGTCTTCTGAAAACAATATCGACGAAGATAATGGCATCATCCACCAGGGCGCCGATGGCTATGGCCATACCACCCAGGCTCATCGTATTGATCGTGTAGCCCATCAGCCTGATGATGATTACGGTGATAAGCAATGAGATAGGGATGGCAAGCACCGAAATGATCGTGGTCCTGAAATTCAGCAGGAAGACGATCAGGATGATCACCACGAACAGGGCGCCTTCAATCAGGGCATTCTGAACATTCTTAACCGAGGATTCAATAAAGTCGGATTGCCTGAAAATCTGAGTATTGACTGTCACATCGCCGGGAAGATCTTTCCTGATCTGGTCCATGGTGGCATCGATGCGATGGGTCAGGTCAACCGTGTTGATATCAGGTTGCTTTGTGACCGACAAGAGGACGGCAGGTTTTCCATTCAGCGATCCGTCTCCCAGTTTCGGGGCGGCAACGGTTTTAATGCTGGCTACATCCCTGATGCGGACAACTGTATCACCGTATGATTTTACAACTGTTGCACCCAGGTCCTCAACATTCCCTGATCTTGCCATCCCGGTTACCACATATTCATTTCCATGCTGGTTAATGATTCCCCCCGGCGCATTATCGTTGATATCATCACAGGCAATGTATAATTCATTCAGGCTTATGCCATAGAAATACATCATGGCAGGATCGGCTTCAACCTGGTATTGTTTCAGTTCGCCACCAATCACAGTGACCTGGGCAATCCCGCCCAGCCCCAGCAAGGCAGGTCGCAATTTCCAATCAGCCAGGCTTCGGAGGGCCATCGGGTTGGTTGAATCTGAAGTCAGGCTGATGAACATGATTTCACCCATGATGGATGATTGCGGTGCAAGCGTGGGTTCGCCGACACCTTCCGGCAAAACCGCTTTTATGGTGATCAGTTTCTCCCCAACCACCTGCCGTGCCCTGAAAAGGTCGGTACCCCAGTCGAATTCTACAAATACGATCGAGAAACCGGTGGATGATGATGAACGGATTCTGCGTACACTCATCGAGCCGTTCATGGCGGATTCGATCGGGAATGTGACCAGTTTTTCAACCTCCTCGGAAGCCATTCCATGGGCTTCGGTCATTACCACAACGGTGGGAGCGGTAAAGTCGGGAAAAACATCGATGTCCATCGAATTGGACACAAAGATGCCTGCCACAACCAGCGCCGTGAACACCAGGATCATCAGCAGCCGGTTTTGCAATGAAAATCGGACTATTTTATTCAGCATGTGTGGATCTCCTTTACGTTAGCATCAATGAACATGAC
>CAZPWZ010000591.1:0-1993 GCA_964590675.1 uncultured Draconibacterium sp. | reverse complement strand
TCAGTGCCTGGGGAAAGTAACCCGGAAAGTATTTTGAATAGTTGGCCGATCCGCTGGTGAGTTTTGCTTTGATGAGGTAAAAACCGTTTATCACATCAGGAAATGTAAAATAACCCAGCTCAGTGAATTTCGCTTCATCTATCAGGACGATTTTATTCCCATCCTGTCTGTAAATGGAGGCAATCCCTGTATCCCCTGTTGAAAACGGATTATTTATCGGGTATGCACCGGCAAACAAATGACCTCCAATATTGAAGTACTTGGCAGTGGACACTGTCTGGCAAATGGAATCCTTGCAAACGATCACGTCATTTTCCTTCCTGGTTATGTACAAGCATACTTCATAAGTGCCGGGCAACTCGAAATGGTGCATCACATCCCGGGTCTGATATGTTGATCCGTCACTGAAATTCCAGAAATATCCGTTTGGATCTCCTGTCGAATTATTCTCGAATCTGAAGGTATTCTGGACATGGTTCATTGAATCGAGGCTGGCACTGAATATCGCATGGCAAACAGGGGGAGGATGAATGGTGATGGAATCGCATTTTATGTCCTGGCAAACCGCAATGGAATCAGCGTTATAAGCAGTAAGACACACACGAAATTTGCCAAAATTGGGGAATGTATGGCTTGGATTCCGATCTTCTGAGAAGGTGCCATCGCCAAAATCCCAATGCCAGCTGTTGATGTTGCCGCTTGATTTATCAGTAAAATGAGCGAGGAAATGATTTATTCCGTCAAGTTCGTAGCTGTAATCAGCAACACAGGCACCCGGTTCGTGAATCGTAACAGGGAGGCAGAGCACATCATGGCATATGCTTCCCGAGTCGGAATTGTACACCGTAAGGCATACGAAATAAGTTCCTCCCGCCTGATAGGCATGGGTCGGATTTTGTATGGTTGAAGTGACGCCATCACCAAAACTCCATTGCCAGTGCGTGATTTGCCCCGTTGATTTATCCTGAAACTGGATGATCATCGGATCAAATGGATCGGTGTTTGCAGAAAAATCGGCATGACAAACAGCCGGATTATCCTGGTAGACGAGGTTCTGGGTCTGCCCGGCACAGGTAACAGCAATCAGTATCAATATCCATAGTGCGCTTCTCATGATCTCAGGTTATTTTCCAAGGTTGAATTGAAGTCCGATGCCTATACCAACAGACCAGGGTGCTTTCGCAGTCGCCTTTTCCTGCACGGTCATCGGACTAAGGAAATATTTGAATGAAGGTTCAAAATAGAGACTGGTTTTTCGGTTCACCCTGATTTCCAGGTTGATGTTCGTCCATATTTGCCAGTTGGCGGTAACACGTTCCGGGGTATTATCTTCCACTTTGATAATCCGGGCATTGGGGTAATTAATAACCGGCTCTGATAAATGGGACCCGATCAATAAGGAAATAGCCGGACCGGCCTGGAAGGTAAGGCTGACCGAATTGGATTCAAACAGCCTGTATCCCAGCAGCAACGGAACCTGCAGATAGGTATACCGATTCCGGGTGCGGTCGTCGGCCATATGCACGAGGCTATCGTAAATGTTCTCGGTTTTCGTTGTATATATGATTTCATTGGCCGGACCGGTAGTATATGAAACGACACTCGTGAAATAACCAACACTGTCGCGGCTTTGATAATCGATACGGTATTTCCCCTCATCAAAAACATAGCCGATGCCGACGCCTGAGGCAAAGGAAAACCGGGAAATATGATAGGTCAGTCTTCCGTTGATCCAGAAATTAAATTTCGAGTAGGCATCCGGTTCAGCATAGGTGCTCATTTCCGGTTCAACACCCAGGCTGACAGAAAAAAACTGCGAAGCTGATTGTTTTTCCTTTTTTACGTTAATCATGCCACCCGGTGTGCTGATGGTCAGTATGGTATCAACGGCGGGCGGACTAAAAACCAGTGCGGCGTTGTATGGCATCAGCCTGTATATATACAATTCAGAACCAGGTATGGAAATAGGGGACTGGCCTGGCAGGATACTGGC
>CAZPWZ010000590.1:0-1997 GCA_964590675.1 uncultured Draconibacterium sp. | reverse complement strand
CGTCCCCTATTTTATCAACCTTTTCAGCTACCTGCTTACTTTTATCGCGGTAATATTTTTCACCTCGCGCATGGCATCTGATTCTGAACTTATTGCAATCCTCAGCAGCGGCATAAGTTTTCGCCGGATGATGTTCCCCTACTTCATTTCTGCACTGGTACTTGGGCTCCTTTCGTTTTTCCTGGCAAATTTCATTATTCCCTACACCAACAGGAGCATGTTCGCCTTTGAAAAACGTTACATCAACGATCCCAAGGAGTTTACCGATCAAAACATTCACAAACAACTGAGTCCGGGAACATTTATTTACCTTGAAAATTTCAACACCCACACCAAAGCCGGCTGGAAGTTCACCCTCGAGAAATTTGTAAACAAGGAGATGGTCTATAAACTGAGGGCTGAACGTATCGAATGGGACAGTGTCAAGTCAAGCTGGCAGATCTCAAATTATTATTACAGGAGTATCAGCGGCATGAATGAATCGATCGTCAAAGGAATCAAGATGGATACCGTATTGCCTTTCAAGCCCGGAGATTTTACCGAAGATATTGAAG
Source organism: uncultured Draconibacterium sp. (assembly GCA_964590675.1). Taxonomy (GTDB): domain Bacteria; phylum Bacteroidota; class Bacteroidia; order Bacteroidales; family FEN-979; genus CAIVAT01. The sequence continues at coordinate 1,443 of CAZPWZ010000590.1, read as the reverse complement.
AGGTCAAGATCATGAATTATTTCGTACTCAGGGAACACATTAAAGACAAGGAATTACGGGGAGATCCCGACGTTATAAAATACAAGGTGAAAAAATATGAACGGATCGCATTTCCATTCGCCACACTGATTCTTACGGTGATCGGCGTTTCCGTTTCAAGCAGGAAGGTGCGCGGCGGCATCGGGTTCCATCTCGGTCTTGGTCTTGCACTGACATTTATCTACATCCTGTTCATGCAGATATTTACCGTTTTTGCCACGTTTGGCGACCTACCACCCCTCATTGCCGTCTGGGTCCCTAATATTATCTTTGGTTTTATTGCATTTTTCCTGTTCAGGATTGCGCCGAAATAAATATGGCGGAGAAAGACAACCGAAACATTTTGAATTAAAACCTGATCCTGGACATTCTTCAGAGGGACACTGTTTCTGTCTGAAAGCCTGCAAAAGCATCACCGCAGTCCGGAGTGCTGCGATAGAGCCCGTAAACCGCTGAGCCGCTGCCGCTCATGGAGGCATAAACTGCGCCGGTATCGTACAATTTTTGTTTGATCCCGCCTATCACGGGAAATTTATTAAAAACGGACATTTCAAAATCGTTCGTGATGTTATCCTTCCATTGACCGACCGGAAGTTGAATAAGTTGCTTCAGCGGTGCTCCGGGTGGGGCAGGTACTACGGCAGCATAGGCTTCAGCCGTTGTAACATGAATCCCCGGAAAAACAAGGAGCAACGTCATACCGCGCAGGTCGATGGAAACCTGTTCAAACTGATCACCTCGTTCGCGGGCAAAAAGGGCGGTGTCACCAATAAAGAAAGCGCAATCACTCCCCAGGATGCGGGCATAGGCGCGGAGCTGGTCGCCGCCTAATCCCAGGTCAAAAAGGTGATTTATCAGCCTGAGTGTGAACGCACCATCCGACGATCCTCCTCCAAGTCCGGCACCCATCGGGATAACCTTATGAAGATGAATTTTTACTTCAGCCAGTTTATGATCCGCCTGGAGGAGTCGAAAAGCCCTGATACAGAGGTTACTGTTTTCCTTTCCGGGAATCATCAGCCCTGAAACGTTAAATTCAAAGACGCCATCTGCGGCAGGAATTATTTCCAGGGCATCACACCATGGAACCGGGTAAAAAACAGTTTCCAGGTCGTGAAATCCATCCGGCCTTTTCCTGACGATATTCAGTCCAAGGTTAATTTTACAATGCGGGAACAGGATCATGCTTTATTATTGTTTATCCGGAAAGCTGGCAGGGGCCGAAAATACCGGGTTTGAAACAAAGGAGCTGTCGGTCAACGCCAGCAGGAATGCCTTCAGGTCGGCCAATTCCAGGGGAGTCAGCCGTATGCCGTTTGTGGCAACATGATGCATCAGCGGATCAATGTAAGGAGACCATACCAGTTTGGAATTGTAGAAGGCAAGCACTTCATCAAGGGTCTT
>CAZPWZ010000589.1:0-2003 GCA_964590675.1 uncultured Draconibacterium sp. | reverse complement strand
ATTCAATATCATATTGCGAAAGTCACAAACTCGCCATGGTTATTACTGGTATGCGGCACTTCAAACACTAGAGACATGCCGCGGTACAGTATACATAAAACTTTTGCTGAAACGACGGCTTATATCCGGCAATTACGGGATTTCAATCCTTTTACCATACACAAGAAAGGTACACGATCCAAAGCCTTATTCGCATTGGGACTGGTTTGTGTATTGTGGGGAACCACGTGGATCGCATCAAAGGAAGGCGTGCGGCATATGCTCGGCCTGCAACTTGCCGGTATCCGGCAGGTGATCGCAGGATTGTGATATGTTGGATTTTTTCTTTACAGGGGAGCGAAGCTCCCGAAAGGAAGAGAATGGAATCATATCCTGGTACTTGCTTTCCTGAATTTCATTATGAGCAACGGACTCAGCACCTGGGGTGTGCAATACATTTCTGCGGGGCTAGGATCCATCATGGGCGCCATTTTCCCGTTGTGGCTGGTTGTGATCGGGCTATTTTCCAGAAGTGAAAAACTACCGCGGAACGCCATCATTGGTCTTTTATTGGGGTTTGGTGGAGTCTGCGTGATCTTTTACGAACACCTGCAGGATTTCTTTATTCCTGATTTCAGGCTTGGTATCACGCTATCGCTGGTGGCTACATGGACCTGGTCTTTCGCGACATTATACACGAAAAAGAAAGCCGCGCATTTTAATCCCTATTTCAGTCTTGGGCTGCAAATGCTGATTGCAGGTGTAACGCTGGTTGTTTTTACAAAGACAGGCAGCGTGATTCCACTTGGAGAGAACGGAGCTACCGCCGGTGCGAAATTATTTATTCCTTTTACTTCGATACCCTGGCAATCCTGGGCGGCGATCGGGTACCTGATCCTGTTCGGATCCGTGATCGCGTTTGTCTGCTACCTGTATGCTTTACAAAACCTGCCGACCGAACAGGCTTCTATTTATGCATACATCAACCCGGTGGTAGCGGTTTTGTGTGGCTGGATCATCTTCAGCGAAAAAGTAACCATCTTTATTGCAGTGGGAGGAAAGATCACGCTACTGGGGGTTTTCCTGGTCAATAAGGCATTCAAGTCGGCGTTACCGGCGCCGGAGCAACCGGAGGCGGAAGGAGTTTAAAGTTAAAATTTACCACAGCGGCCACGGAGAAGGCCAGCGGACACAGCGTGATCACGCCAATATTTTGAGCATTACCTTGCGTTCCCTGGCGTCCTTGCGCCTTTGCGGTTAAGCTTTACATCAGTAATACACTTACTAAAGAAACCTTTACCTATGAAATTGCCACTGTGTCCGCTGGCCTTCTCCGTGCCCGCTGTGGTTAAACATTCACTACCGAAATTTCCACTTCTTATTTTTCATTACTAATTTCGTTAAGAAACACTTCATACACTTCCCTCCATCCTTTGAACTTTTCAGTAGACCCCAGGAAAGTATTATGCCAGATGGTGATCAGCACACCATCAACTTTACGGACCACTTTATGGTAATGCCGCATTTCATTCAAAGCCGAAGCGGGTGTTTGCTTTTGTTCGTAAAAGGAATTCGCTTCCATAAAACAAAATGGATAAACAAGAAGATGGCTGACCTGTTCCCGCTCAAGATCGTACCAGAAAAATGGCGAAGCTACTCCTGCCCTGAACCCATTCACGGTTCCATATCCCATTGAATATTCATCAGTTATTCCCGTCTCCGCGATCCTGCGATAGGTTTCGGGAAGCGTGAACCGGAGAAAATGCTGCCGCGAAGCGATCAATCTTATATCCGCGATCCGTTCCAATGTCTTTATCTCCTGTTTCAATAATGCTTCTTCATTCCCGCTTTGCCAGGAAGGATGTATCCCGATCCTGTACCGCGCTGCATGATCTTTAATGAGCGCATTCATCGCCGGATGCGATGGAAGGTTATGACGGTCGTAACGGCCAGTACGCTCCGCCACGAGAAAAAAATACAGAGGCTGTAATCCAAAGCCACTGTTTATTTCGTGCATCCTGCTG
>CAZPWZ010000588.1:0-2003 GCA_964590675.1 uncultured Draconibacterium sp. | reverse complement strand
TAATGACCGGATAATCACTGCAGATGACCTGGATAAACCACCCCTGGACATTGATAATTAAACAGGTAAGGCCAGGATAATAATTTAAATCCCGACTCCTTATTGGATTTTCGGTGAAACCGGTTTTTTCCCGAAGAGCCGCATGTATATCTTCAGGAGAAACATCATTTTTAAAAACCACCACTGGCTGACCTTATGGGGGAGGTAGGTGCCGAATCTCATCACCAGCAGCAATATATAATTATAGGCCAGCAATGGAGATGACTTAAAAAACAGCCATATATTAAACCCAATGTTTTGCCTTGGATAGCCAAGCTGGTCGGCATATTTTCCTGCGATCTGGTCAGCCATCCGAACCTCCTTTGCGGTCAGCACTTTTTGCCAGGTATTCATCCTCCCGGTATTGACCGGTTTCATCAGGTTTTCATGAAATTTTTCATAGATAAAATTGCCATACGTATTCACCGTCTCTTCCCTCTTTTTATGAAAATCGAATACCGACGGATCATAGGCAACGCCAAGAAACTCGCAAAGGGACCGGAAGGTTTTCTCCTGCTCGCTCACCAGGTCCTCATAACGAAGAATGTAAAATTTTTCAGGGTAGCGACGTTTCAGATCAAGGAACAGGCGGGTGAAAATACGCCACCTTCCCACCTGCAGGCTCAGCGACGGAGCTTCAACGGCGACCTCCTTTTCAGCAAGCTTTTTGATCGAAATGAAATTATCGCGGTAATCCCTGATGATGCAGATGAATTTGGCATCCGGGAAAATCTTTCTGAAGCGATTCACCGACATGGAATAGACCGGGTTCTTATCGCCGATCAACAGGGTTTTTTCCTTGTGAAAAACGGAATAGGCGTAGTAGTTGATGCTTTTTAAAAAGAGCTGGATAGATCCGTTTTCCTTGTATCTTAATAATTCACTGACAATGAATTCTTTATCAAGCTTCAGGTTTTCAACTCTCCGGATATTGAATTTGGAAAAGTAAAAAACATGATCGACAAACGATCGGATGGTGGCTTCATCCCAGTGTTTGACCTTCCTGAACCGCTGGTATAAAAACAGCATGATCGGAAACTCCGGGGCGATGCGGATATTAGGATGGGCATTGAACAGGGTGGTGAGCAATGTTGTTCCCGAACGCGGTCTTCCGAGGATGAAAAATATGGGGATTTTGCTCAGATCGTCAGCATTCATAAATGATCGGTTGAACCAGTTAATTTAATTGATGACAAAAGTAAGACAATTACGGGGATGTATCAACAACAGATCATAACCATACTGTTATAGTTCAAATGGGAAGAACAGGATCAGCAAATTCGAAACCAGGTATCTATATTGTTGAATTTATTTTTTTTCGTATACTTGCATGCGCAGACGAGTAAACCAAATTTTCATCAGTGAGTGCCGCCCAACCAAGGAAACTTCTCCTTGTAAATCCTGTTAATTACAAGCGTAAGGGTTTTGTCAATGACCCAAGCACCCGTTTTATGCCATTGGGCCTGGGAATTGTTGCGGCCTTAACCCCGGCAAACTGGGAGGTTGAACTGGTGGATGAGAGTTTTGAGGAGTTCACTTTTAAACCTGCCGACCTTGTCGGGCTGACCGGTTTTACCGCGAATGCACCCAGGGCATATGAAATTGCAGCCCGGTACCGCGAAGCCGGTATTCATACGGTGATGGGAGGGATTCATGCATCCATGTACACCGATGAGGTGGTAAAATATGTCGGGACCGTTTTCACAGGGGAGGCCGAAGGCGCCTGGCCCGCCCTGATCGCCGATTTTGAAGCGGGCCTGATAAAACAGCGCTATGATGGTGGCTTTACCGATATCCGGGATATTCCGCAGGTGAGGCGCGATATTTATAAATATCCGTACGTTTATGACCTGGTTCAAACCTCAAGGGGTTGCCCGCTGGGATGCGATTTTTGCTCGGTGACCCAGATGTGCGGGAAAACATACCGGGAACGCGATATAGAGGATGTGCTCGATGAGTTGGAA
>CAZPWZ010000587.1:0-2006 GCA_964590675.1 uncultured Draconibacterium sp. | reverse complement strand
CGTAAATCGTAATTCGTAAATTCCTCTTTCCCGCTGATTCCCTGTTTGTTCGTGCAGTTGATGAATTGCGCATAGGCGATGGCAAGGGCGGTTTTGCGGCTGTCTTCCGGTCCGAAAAACAGCTGGGCGTGACTCACACGCTGATCCAGCACTGTTTGGATCAGTTTGCGCTTTATCTCCTCATTACCGTCTATTTCGCTGAATTTCATTGCATACTGGCAATCCAGTCAGAAAGTTCCTGTATGGATTTAGGATACAAAAGTAGCTGTTTTTCCCGATTCAACGAATCCGATTTCCAAATCGCTGCATTTATCAGGGTGTACCATTTGAACCGCTCCAGGTCTTTGGCATCTGCAATCCGGTAGAAGTGGTGTGTGGCCTTCCAGTTTAACTCATGGCCGCACACGTTGGCGAGAATCTTGATGGCTGATTTTAGTCCCCTGATCTTTTTCCGCATGGAGGTGATGGAGTCGCCGGCTGCAATCAGCAGGTGAATGTGGTTGGGCATGATGACCGACTGAACAACAAACCCTTCGTTATTAACCGAAGGAGTCATGTTTAAAATCATTTCGGCAATTTTACCCGCTTCAAGCAAACTCATTGTGTTGTCCCGGATCTGCCCGAAGTACGAAACCTCTGAGCGTGTGTAAAGTGTAACAAAATAATTCAAGGGGTTTTGATGCACTTTCCTGAGACTGAATCCCGGTTTCGTCGTTGTGTTCATTGCCAGAAGATTTCAGGAACGGTTAATGTCGAATAGTGCATCCGCGACGATTTTGGGATCGGAACCAGGGTGATTGACCTGACAGGATATTTCAGCACATTCTTATTCTTGCCGATGAAGCATATATAGGAGTCTATTTCTACCTTTCTAAAACGGAGCAGTTTTCTCATGGCGCAGGTTTTTAGTGTTTGGTGATTTTAATTGTCTCGACCGATTCGCCGGTGAACACCCGCAGGAAATAGAGCCCGGGAGGGGCATCAGCCAGTGAAAATTTATGCTTGCGCCCGTTCTTCAGTTCCGGGATGCGGAGTTTTTCTCCATGCAGTCCGAACAACTCCATTCTCAAAGCGCCGTATGCTTTGTCACCCTTTTGTTTAAGGGTGACAAAGCCCGTTGTCGGGTTCGGATATACGGTGAAAGAAGATTTTTCAATCATATTACCGGTTTCAAGGTCTGCAACGGCAATAATCGACGGTTGCAGCATGCCGCAATTCAAACCGGTGGAGGTAATCAGGCCATGCATGAATCCTCCGTGTTCGACCCGTGTGCCCGGCAGGAAATGAATGTTATCACCGGCAAACATGGTTGCCCAGCCCTGATCCTGCACGAGGAAGGATGATGTACCGCCTGCCACGGTGATCAGTTCGGTTGCATTGTATGAGGTATCGCTACCGGATTCAACGGTGCCGGAGACATTGGCATTCATGGATACGGTGGCGTTCACTGTCATGATGATCATTCCCGAAGTGGCAGGATTACATATCACACACTGCAGGTTTGAGGTGAGGTTGCAGATGATCTTGTCTCCGTTTTCGGGAACGTAGGTGTATGCAGGATCATTGGTGCCGACATTTACGTCATTCACTTTCCACTGGTACGACGGGCTTGTTCCGCCATTGACCGGAGTTGCTGTGAAGGTAACGCTGGTCCCCGTACAAACCGGGTTGGCCGAGGATGCAATGGAGACACCGACGGGCAGGATCTCACTGACCGTCATATTCACCGCGTTGGATGTAACCGGATTCTGCTGAATACAGCTTAATGCCGATGTCAGTTCACAGGTAACAACATCGTTGGTCAAAACGGTGTATGCATACACAGGTGAATTGGACCCGGCATTCGCCCCGTTAACTTTCCACTGGAATGCCGGATTGCCCCCGCCATTCGAGGGAATGGCCGTAAATACGACCGGTGTGTTCGGACAAATCGGGTTGGCCGATGGGGCTATGGCCAGCGCAGGCAGCACCGATGCGAGCGGTGGCTCCATCAGCTCCGTGTACGT
>CAZPWZ010000586.1:0-2014 GCA_964590675.1 uncultured Draconibacterium sp. | reverse complement strand
GAAAGACCATATGACACTGTAGAATGGAATGACGAGCCAGTATGGCTGTTACGGCGCGCATACAGCCGCCAGGTGTCCCTGTGCGAGCGGCAGGATCGCCCCTCCCGCACACGCCATGATGAGCAGCGCCCAACCGGTTTGGATGAATTTCCCGAGGTCATGAATGGCAAGAGGCCAAACAGCCGGCCAGACCAGGGCATTGGCAAGACCGAGCAGGCCCACGAAAAGGATGGTAAAGGGCAGGACCAGTTCAACAGAGGTCAGGGTCATCAGGTCGACAAACGGAACGGTAAAACGGGCATCAACCGGAGTAAGGGCAGCCATCATGGTGAAAATCAAGCCCAGGATCCCGCACCAGGCCAAAGCGGTCTTTTGGGAGATGACCCTGGGGATCAGTAATATCCCGATGATGTAACCGAGTACCATGGCAATAAGCACCAGGGAGGTGAAATTCTTGGCCGATTCAAGCGGTACGCCAATCGAGAGTCCGTAGCGGATAATGGTATCCCCGGCGATCACCTCCACCCCGACATAGAAGAAAAGGGTGATCACTCCCAGCACCAGGTGCGGGAACTGGAAGATCGACTTGCGCGAAGCGGCATATTCATTGTTGGCATCTGCTTCCTTTTCTGCTTCGATTTCAGGCAGCGGCGCCTTCCGGATAAACAATCCTAGGATGAAAAGAACTGCTGTCATCAGCAGGTACGGATTGATCACACGCCTGGCCAGTCCGTCGAGCGCCTCCGAACGCGCCTCCAGTCCCATGGTTTCAAGGCTTTTGATAAATGCATCCCCGTCGTGCAGGATGAAATAGGCCAGGATCAGCGGGGCAATGCATCCGGCCAGTTTGTTGCATATCCCCATGATGCTGATCCGGCGGGCAGCGGTTTCACGGGGACCGATGATGGTGATGTAGTGATTGGATGCGGTTTGAAGGATGGCCAGGCCCGTGCCGAGCACGAACAGGCCAAACAGGAAAAGACCAAAGGTGCGGGTAAGCGCGGCCGGGACAAATAACAGTGTGCCGAGCGCCATCACCCACAAACCAACCATCATCCCATTGCGGAAACCGGTCTTTTTAAGCACCCACGATGAGGGCAGGGCCATCACGGTGTAGGAGATATAAAAGGCAAAAGCGACAAATAATGCCTGGAAATTGGAGAGTTCACAGGCGATTTTCAGGTAGGGGATCAGGATCCCGTTCAGCCAGGTTACAAATCCGAAAATGAAAAAAAATACGCCGATTACCGTGATTGAAAGAATGTAGTTTTTTTTGTCCCGGTCAGTTTGGGACAAGGCTGGCTGGTGTGTCATTGCGCGTGTGTTGGGGAGGCAAAAATAAAGTAATTTTTTCGTGATAACTTAATTTATAATACATTTGTGCATAAGATGCGCTGGCAGGTCGTTACGTAACAATCCCGTGATGGTTTGCTGTTAAATATTTGAATCCATGGAAACCCTGCATGAAAAATTCAATATTCTGATTGTTGACGATCGAACAGAGAACCTGATCACACTTGAAAGCATCATCCAGAATGATGAGTTGAACATCATCAAGGCCATGTCGGGCAATGAAGCGCTGGCCCTGATGCTGGAACATGATATTTCGCTGGTTCTCCTTGATGTGAACATGCCCGGGATGGATGGTTTTGAAACAGCCGAACTGATGCGCGGGAGCGAACGTACAAAGAGCATTCCCATCATTTTTATCACGGCAACCTACCGTCAGCCTAAACAGATATTCCGCGGCTATGAAACGGGCGCCGTCGATTACCTGTACAAGCCTCTCGACCGGAAGATCCTTCAAAACAAGATCAGGGCCTACATCGATTTCTTTAAACAGAAGCATGCCCTCCAGGTTACCACAAAACAGCTGCAGAAGACCATCGAGGAGGTCGCGAAGGCCAAGCGTGCCGCCGAAGAGGCGACCATCGCCAAAAGCTCCTTCCTGGCAAGCATGAGTCATGAGATCAGGACCCCGCTGAATGGTATTATCGGGATGACCGACCTGATC
>CAZPWZ010000585.1:0-2018 GCA_964590675.1 uncultured Draconibacterium sp. | reverse complement strand
GATGGAGGTGCTGGAACGCATTTTATCCGACCGGTTTGGACTTATTGCCCGCTTTGAAAACCCAACCGTAATATACAAGGAGACACCTTCATGCATCGGGGAAGGGTTTGTTCAATACTGGATGCCCAAGCCCTGCTGGGCCGTTATGAAATTTCTGATTGAACCGGGTGCACCCGGCAGCGGCGTAGTCTATCAAAGTTCTGTACCGGTGAACGACATCCAGCAGAAGTATCAAAATGAGGTTGCGCGAACGATCACCACTTCATTGAAACAAGGCATCAAAGGCTGGGAGGTTACCGATTTGCGCATCACGCTGATTGAAGGTCAGGACCATCCCATGCATTCAAGGGCGGGAGATTTCGCTATTGCCACCCCTATGGGGATCATGAACGGGCTGGTCAATACCGGGACGACCCTGCTCGAACCTATGATCCGCTTTCAAATCAATGCTGCGGATGAACTCCTCGGGGTCATTACCAGCGACATTACCCGTATGCGGGGCAGTTTTGATAGTCCGTTGATGGACAACGGCAGGTTTACCCTCCAGGGGATCCTTCCACTGGCAACTTCGCTCGATTTCCCGGTAAAACTCAGCTCACGCTCAGGCGGAAAAGCAAGAATATCGACGCACTTCTGGGGCTATCGGGAATGTACCGATGAACAGGGAGTGATCCGCTCATACAAAGGGATCAGTCCGCTCGATACGGCCAAGTATATATTAAAAGCCAGGAAGGCGATTCAGTAAAATTATTTGCGGACCTCAGAAGATCAAACAAAGGATTAGCTTATGGTATGATTTTAAAAGCCACATGGTGGTGGTTACAAATCATTTTTGCGACATCCCGGGCCGATTTAATTGCTACCGGTAATCCACCCCCGGGAATGGTCCAGTGTCCGATGAAATAAAAATCTTTCAGCCCCGGCAATGCGCTTTTTACCGGTGATTGGGCAATGATGTTTTTTCCGGGCAGCCATCCCTGAACACTTCCATTCCAGTTGCTGGTATACCGTTGAAATGTTGCAGGAGTGGCAATGTCAATAACTTCGATTTTTTCCTTCAAAGCCCCGATTTTAGCCTCGGCCCGGTCTATCATCAAACGGGCAAATGCCTCTTTCTCTGATTGGTAGACCGCTGGTTTTTCTGCCCGCAGGTTAATCCAATAATCAGGATTTGAAGTGTAATAGCTCATTGAAACCACGGTTTTTCCTTCGGGAGCTGAAGAGTGATCGTAATTGTTTATATGCAGCTCCATCCGTTCATACCGGGTGCCATCCGGTGAAATCAAGGTTTCTGCCAGTGGGAAACGGAAAAAATGAGACTGATTTATAAAGGTAGAGCCCACTCCCAGTGATACCATGAATACCGAATAGTAGACCTTGAGTTTTTCCTGTTTTTGAAGCTGCAGAATGGTTTTATTCACGTATTTTCCTTCCAGTGCCTTAAAAACAGTAAAGTTCCAGTCGGCTGCCGAAACAGTGATGTCGGAAGATACAGATTCGCCTGTTTTCAACAAAATCCCTGTTGCCTGGTTGTTCCTGGTGATAATTTTTTCAACTCCTGACTGATACCTTATTCTTCCTCCCAGTTCAAGATATTTACGGTGAAGATGCCCGACAAATCCTGCTGATCCTCCAACAGGGTATCCGGTGCCTTTCAGGTCGTTGAAGGCCAGGGGCATGGTCAATACCAGCAGTGACATTTCATCACCATCGAAAAGCAATCTGAAGGCCTCTTTCAGGAAGGGATTTTTTAATTTATCCGCGAAGGTGAAATTGGTTTCGCCCTTGATGCGGTGAAGAAACAAAAGTAACGGCAGGTGTTTGATAAACAGGATTTTCTGGTGCCATGGCATCAGTTCAGGAACCTCCCTGATCATGGGGGGGATCTCGAACGATTGTATCCGGCGCATGGTTCGGATCAGTCTCTTTAAAGGAATTTCATCCTCCGGTGCAATGGAAAGCAGGTATTTTTCAAGCCGTTCAAGATTGGTAAACAGGTGAAAAACGTTATCGCCATA
>CAZPWZ010000584.1:0-2041 GCA_964590675.1 uncultured Draconibacterium sp. | reverse complement strand
CCCTGGTCCAGGATTCGGTTATCCGGGGAGTTTCTGATGCCGGTCCGCTGCTGACTTCAGATTCGCTGCAGCAGGTCAGGATCCAAAGATGGAACTCATACTGGAATAAGGAAAAGAAAGAAAGAACCAATAAGCTGATCACTGATGCTGCAATAAAAGCCGGATTCAAAGAAGCTGCTTTCCAACCTTTCAAGGATTATTTAAACACCGGTTTTCAGACAATTACAATAAACGAACTGGACCTGGACAAAAACCACCTTATCAGCAACTGGATCACCTTTAAACCCGTGATGGTCCTCTTACCTACCATTCTGAAGGTTAAGGAAGAAGACAAGGAGGTGCTTTACCAGGCATTCCGTGACAACGATAACTATGTGATCTATGATAAACAATCCCTGATCGAAAAATTCGTGGAAGGGGTGAAAATTGATTTCGACCGGCTGGTCATGCTTTCCATGATCTTTGTCACCCTCCTGCTGATCTTTTCATACGGCCGGCTCGGCCTGGGACTCATAACAGCCCTGCCCATGTTCGGCAGCTGGCTGATCACGCTGGGCTTCATGGGACTTACGGGGAATACCTTCAACATCTTCAATATCATCCTGTCATCCTTCATCTTTGGACTGGGAGTTGATCACAGCATCCTGATCATGCGTGGCCTTCAACGATCGTTGAAATATGGCACCGACGAGCTGCCCTCCTACCGGGTGTCGGTCATTTTCTCCTCCGGTGCCACACTTTTAGGAGCCTGTGCGCTGTTCCTGGCACGTCATCCGGCGCTGCATTCCATTGCACTGATATCTTTGGTGGGTATGATCACGGTGGTCATTTTATCTTTTACAATACAGCCCTGGCTGGTCAGCAAACTGATCCTTGAGCGCAGCCGGCAGCACAAATTTCCGGTTACCCTCCGGATCGTGATAAAGACATTTATCACCTGGGGAAATATCGTGGCCATCGCACTGGTACTGATGATACTGGGCGGCATGATCAACCTGCTGCTGCCAGTGAAACGCAAGAAAAAAGAGTTGCTTTTCCACCAGCTGTTTTATTGGCTGACAAAAGCATACATCGCTTTCACTTTTGCTTTCGACCGTAAACTGATCAATGAGCATAACGAAAATTTCACCAAACCGGCCATCATTATCAGTAATCATCAAAGCCTGATCGAAACCCCGGCCTTCCTCCGGCTGTACCCTAAAATCATCATTCTCACTACCTCATGGGTGTATAAATCTCCCATTTTTGGCCCGATCGCGCGCCTGGCGAATTTTTACAATGTCGACGACGGCATCGAAAATATACTTGGCCTCCTGAAGGAAAAGGTGAATGAAGGCTTTTCGATCCTGATCTTTCCCGAAGCACACCGGTCGTATGAGCAAAGGATCCAGCGATTTCACCGCGGTGCATTTTTCCTTGCCGAAAAACTGCAGGTCGATATTTTGCCCATCGTGGTATTCGGCACCGGTGATTTCCTTGGGAAAGGAGCCTTCTGGGGCAGGCCGAACAGTTTCAGGATGAAAATACTCAGGCGGGTCCCCGTTGATGATCATTCATTCGGGAATACTTACCAGGAACGGACCAGGCAATTCCGTCAATACTACATCAGGGAATATGCCAGGTTCAAGTCCGAAGAGGGCGACGCACATTATTATCGCCGGAAACTGGCGCTGAACTACACCCTCAAGGGTCCGATACTGGAATGGTACATGCGGGTCAAACTCAGGCTTGAGGATAATTATGAAATTTATAACCGGCTGATGCCGCGTGAAGGAGAAATTCTTGATCTCGGGTGCGGCTATGGATTCATCTCCTACATGCTTATGTTTACCAGTGATGGGCGGAGGATCACCGGCGTGGATTATGATAACGAAAAAATCGATGTGGCTGCCAATTGCTTTTCCAGGAATGACCGGGTCAGTTTTGTGTGCGCTGACGTATCTGATTATGCAATAACACCGGTGAGCGGATTCGTGTTGAGTGACGTGCTGCATTACCTGACCCCCGGGAAACAGGAGTTGTTGCTGAAAAAGTGCTTCCC
>CAZPWZ010000583.1:0-2042 GCA_964590675.1 uncultured Draconibacterium sp. | reverse complement strand
TGAAAAACAAATCCAGGTAGCTGCATGAGAGATATCAAGAAAGACATTCTTGTCCGTGTTTACCTGGTGTACCTGGGGGTATTGCTCTTCGGCCTTTTCATCATTGCCCGGGTGGTCATGATCCAGCAGTTTGAAAAGAATGAATTCCTTGAGATGGCTAAAAAACAGGAAATCCATCTTTTTGAGATGGAGGCCATTCGTGGAAATATCCTGGCTGATGACGGAAGTTTCCTGGCGGTATCTGTGCCGATTTTTGAACTCCGTATGGATGTAATGACCGATTCCCTGACGGAGGAAGTATTCAGAAAAAATGTTGATTCATTGTCGGTTTGTCTTTCACACCTGTTCAAAGACCGCACTTCATCGGCATATAAAGACATGTTATGGGATGGAAGAAGGAATCAGAACCGTTACCTTCTGATCCACCGGGATGTAACCTATCCCGACCTGAATAAAATGCGGAAGTTCCCGATTTTTCGACGTGGGAAGTTCAAAGGCGGGCTGATCGTACTCCCGCAGTATGAACGGGAACTCCCTTATAAATCACTGGCCCGCCGCATTATCGGCTATGAGAGTGGCGAAGGATCAAACAAGGTTTTCGTAGGCCTGGAGGGATCGTTCACCAGGAACCTCGAGGGAATCAATGGTCAACGGCTGATGCGGCGCGCGGTGGGGCAGGCATGGATGCCGATGGACCCGGAAACAACCGTGGAACCACAAAACGGGGACGACGTTATTACCACGCTGGATGTCAATCTCCAGGATCTTGCAGAGTCGTCGCTGCGCAAGGAGCTCATTGCCGACAGTGCCGATCACGGATGCGTGATCCTGATGGAGGTTAAAACAGGTTATATCCGTGCCATGGCCAATCTTGGCCGCACCAAAAAAGGGACTTACGAGGAGATATTCAACTATGCCATTGGGGAAAGCCAGGAAACAGGTTCAACTTTCAAACTGGCATCCTTCCTGGTTGCCCTAGATGACGAAAAGATAGACCTTACAACACCGATTAATTGTGCTGGAGGTATCACAACTTTTTCAGGCCGCAAGATGGAAGACTCACATCATGGGCTTGGCGTTATTACTGCGCTTGAGGTATTCGAAAAATCCTCGAATGTGGGCACATCCACCATGATTTATAATGCCTATTCGGCCAATCCGCAGCAATACATTGACGGATTATACCGCATCGGGATAAACAGGCCTTTGGGTCTGCAGATTGCGGGCGAAGGGAAACCTTATATAAAAACCACGAAGAGTAAATACTGGTCGGCCCTATCGCTCCCATGGATGTCAATCGGTTATGAAATCTCCCTGGCCCCGGTCCATCTCCTGACCCTCTATAATGCAGTTGCAAACGACGGGGTTATGGTAAAGCCGCTTTTTGTCCGCGAGATCCGGCGAAATGGCCAGCTGGTCCAACGCTTCAAACCGGTCGTGATCAATCCGCAGATTGTCTCCCCGTCGGCTATCAAAAAAGCAAAGATCATGCTTGAGGGTGTGGTTGAGCAAGGTACCGGGGCAAGTATAAAATCACCCTATTACAAAATTGCAGGCAAGACAGGAACTGCACAGATTGCTGCAGGGAATAAAGGTTACCGCCAGGGGACCAAGCAGGTGCAGTACAAAGGGACTTTTGTAGGATACTTCCCTGCCGACAATCCACGATATTCATGCATTGTGGTCATCCACAATCCAAAGAAAGGCAAATACTACGGTGGTGCAGTTGCCGCACCGGTATTCCGGGAGTTATCAGACAAGCTCTATGCAATCCGTCCCGATATCATGATCCCGCTGCCGCACGACACATCACTGGCTCACCTTCCTGATGCCCATGCGGGCCTTATGAAAGATCTTTCCACCGCCTTCACCATGCTGGGGATGAATGCCCGCCCTGAGAATGCCCAATCTTACTGGGCACGTCCTGTTTCTCATGGCAGCATGATCGTTCTCACACCGACAGCAGTTGGCAAAGGCCCCATGCCGGATGTTTGTTGCATGGGGCTTAAAGGTGCATTATTCCTGGCTTAAGGGCCAGGACA
>CAZPWZ010000582.1:0-2048 GCA_964590675.1 uncultured Draconibacterium sp. | reverse complement strand
TTCAATTGCGCTCGGCTCGTGTGATATCAGCCTGTATGAAATGGTTGGCGCCATGAGTGTTTTTGCCAACAAGGGAATTTATATCGAACCTATTTTTATCACCCGGATCGAGGATAAAAATGGCAATGTACTTCAAAATTTCTCCCCTAAATCACAGGAGGCCATCAGTGAGGAGACCGCTTACCTGATGATCCAGCTGATGAAAGGAGTTGTAGAGGGCGGAACCAGCGTGAGGCTGAGGTACAAATATGGATTTGATAATCCCATCGCAGGCAAGACCGGTACCACGCAGAACCAGAGCGACGGATGGTTCATGGGAATCACCCCTGACCTGGTCACCGGCGTTTGGGTGGGGTGTGAGGACCGGGCAGCCCATTTCAGGACCATCACACTGGGCCAGGGAGCCAACATGGCGCTGCCCATCTGGGCGCTTTACATGCAACGGATTTATGGAGATCCCGGCCTGCGTTATTCCCGGCGTGATTTTGATCCCCCTTCCAAGCCGCTGGAGGTCGATTTCGACTGTGATGAGAGTTCCTCCTCCGGAACGACAAAACCAAAGAAAGCAACAAATACCATTGATACGGATGAATTTTAACGGCGGATCTGCTGCCCTTTCATCCTTCCCGGATTGACTGTCATTTCTGGAAACTGACTGTTTCCCTGTAAATCACGCCCCGTTCTTTCAGGCCATTGAGCAAATATGCCACGCATTCGGTTTGCCTCCCGATGAATTCCGGCACGGAAATGCCTTTTCGCGTGTAGAGGCCGGCTGCCACCATCCGCAAGGCTACGGTTGCCGAATAGCCTGTTGTGCGGGCCATTGAATGGATCCGTTTTGCAGGATCATATTTATCAAAGAGATCCCAGGTGTACCGGACAGCCTTTCCGTCCTTCCTCCCTTCAACCATCACCTGCATCACGGTGATGTCGACCTCCCCCTCCTCCAGTTTCCATTTCGGAAAAAGCAGTTTGGCCGTGAGATCCATGGGCTTGATGCGGACTCCGCGCACCTCGGTCTCCTCCTGGCTGAAAAAACCAGTTTCACGCAGCACCCGCATCTTCTCGATGTGACCGGGGTAACGGAGGGTCTTTTCCTTCATATTGGGACATTTGACCGTGTGGACCAGCGAACGCAGCCCGTCGGTGTTAAACGCCTCCAGGGTGCCAATTCCCGGAAAACTCAGCAGTTCAGGATCGGAAAGCGCCGGTTTGACGATGAGCTTTCCATTTTCGATATACCGGGCCGGGCGGGTATATTCTTCAATTACATCCACCGGGGAAAAAACCGCCTTGTATTCATAGGGCCATTCGCGTACTTCGGGAAGCCCGCCAACCATATAAAGGATGTTTTCCGTTTCATCCAGCAGGTGGTCGGCATAGCCAATGAGCACATTGCACATTCCGGGCGCCACGCCCATGTCCATGATGGCCGTTACATTGTTTTTTCTCGCGAGTTCATCAAGCTCAAAGGGATCCTCAATGAAAAAGGCGATATCTATCACATTCTTTCCGGCGCCAATGATGGCCTTCAGCGTTTGAAACCCCATGAACCCCGGAACAGCATTGATCACCATATCGAAATCCGATACCATCCGGGTCACATTCAGGGGATCAGCCAGGTCGGTCACAACGGTCTGAATCGCCTTGCCCTTCTGTCGCCCAGCCAGGTTATCCAGCGCTGACCGGCTGATGTCGGCAACGGTTACTTCGAATTCAGGGCTTCCGGAGAGATCCAGCGCCATGGGGCCCCCTACGAGGCCCGCACCAAGTACAATAATTTTCATAATTCGCTATTTGTGTGTTTTTTCAAGGGTTAAATCTTTTTGATAGTACCCGGTAATTTTAATTTTCGGTTTGTCAAACCTGGCAATGCAGAGGGCCTTGTTCCAGATGTACATCATCAGTGAAAAATCATCCGGGCTTTTCAGGTAGCTCAGCTCGACATACTCCCTGATGTACATGGACCGTCTTTGTCCCGGATCCGCAATTTGCCCCTGGTGGCAAGGAAAATCAAAGGAATGCCACAGAAGATGCCTGCCTGTGGT
>CAZPWZ010000581.1:1545-2052 GCA_964590675.1 uncultured Draconibacterium sp. | reverse complement strand
GGCAACGATCAGCGGCGCGCCCGCCAACCGCCTGTCGCCCTGCGCCGCGCGGTTGATCTTAATCCGGGTGATCAGAACAGTTCCATTCTCCTATCGGGTTTGAAAGAACAACATGATTCCGGACAGGCCCTTTTTAAGGCGGTTGAAACCCTGATGATGATCCTCAATTTCTCAGACCAACCCCGACAGCTCAATGAAATTCTGAAAAGGGTTGATAGTAATCTTGTCGCGCTTGTAAAAGCCAATGGTTTTACTGCCCGGGAAGAAGGTCAGATTGACCTGGCCGACGGTCTGGATGAACTTGCCCAGAATCTGGAAAATATCATTGCGCGTCGAATTCTGAGTCAGTAACGGTCTGGATGAAATTCTCATTCCGGGAATTATTTCCCGACACACCTGAAATCCATATTGTCGATGTCGGCGCCAGCCCGATCGAGGGAATCCCTCTATACCAGCCCATGCTGGATCAAGGCGGGTGCCGCCTGCGCGGGTTCGAACCCAACCCTG
>CAZPWZ010000581.1:0-1535 GCA_964590675.1 uncultured Draconibacterium sp. | reverse complement strand
ATGAGGAACTGTCAAAGAATCCGCGTTCCAACATGACTTTTCTGCCTTATGCTCTGGGCGACGGCAAGCAGGCAACCCTGAATATTTGTTCCGCTCCAGGGATGACCTCCATCTTTGAGCCGGATTTGGAACTGCTGGGCAATTTCCACGGATTTGGCGAATGGGGAGAGGTGATTGAACGGCAGCCTCTCATGACCAGGCGTCTGGATGACATCGCCGAGGTGTCCGATATCGATTTTATGAAATTGGACGTGCAGGGAAGTGAATTGGCTGTATTGGAAAGCGCTAAAAAGAAGTTGAAACAAATCCTGGTCATTCATGTAGAAACCCTGTTTATCCCATTTTATAAAAACCAACCTCTCTTCGGAGATATCGATTGTTTTCTCCGAGAGGCGGGATTTCTTTTTCATAAATTCGGAAAAATTGAGAGCCGAATATTTAAACCGCTGCTACTGGATAATGATATTTACCGGGGCATGAGCCAGCAGCTTTGGTCAGACGCGGTCTACGTCAGACCTTTTACTGGTTTCGATAAACTCGCCGCCGGGGAACTGCTCAAAATCGCGAGAATCATGCATGACGTTTACGATTCTGTCGATCTGGCACAGTTGGCATTGACATTCTACGACCGAAAAACTTCGTCACAGCGGCAACCTGCCTATCTGGCAAAACTGCTATCGAAGGAATAGTTCCCTCCGGCTCGCGACTGTCAAGCCCTGGTTAGTTTTCTGGCCGTGAGTTTGAGGGCCAGGATTTCGGGATTTTGTGGATGTTGGTGGAGAGCCTGTTGGATATACTCTAAAGCTGAAGATGCTTGTTTGAGGTCCAGATGCATCTGGATCAGGGTGATGTAGAGCGAGACATCCTCCGGGTGTAGATAAATCGCCGTCTGGAAGAGGCGGTCGATGGTTTCTATTTCTTTTCGGGCAAAAAGATGAGGCTGAATTGTTTTTATTAACAAGCCGGCTCGCAGTTGTTCGAACGGAGTGCCATTGATTAAATAGGGCAGGATATCCAAAGCGAGGTTCAGGCCTTTGTCAATCTGTCCCTGCCGCAAGAGCGTCATCGCCATAGGAAAATATGAAGGATTATCCCCCGGGTGATCCGCAATCAGCATCTGGCTGATTTTTTCAAGCCAGGCGTAATCCTGAATGTTCAGGTAATAATCCGCCATCACCCATAAAACCGCCAGACTTTGGGGGGCGAGCTTCCAGGCTCTGGCAATGGCGCTCCAGGCGAGCGGATACTCTTTTTTTTGCAGGCAGATCGAAGCGAAATCGATGTAGTGGACGGGAGAGAGAGGGGTCATCTCAATCAAATCCGATTTAACTCCCAGGGCGTTTTCCCAGTCGCGTTTTCTCACGAAATCGAAACTCTGGATCGATTTTTCGGTATATTTCTGATAAATCTGGCTGGGAATGGCAATCAGGGATTCTGGTGAAGGCCGCCGGTCCGACCTTTTTTGCCAGGCAGCTTCATGCATCTGTTCGAGCAGAATTGAGTTGCCTGGAGCGATATCATAATAAGCGGCTGTA
>CAZPWZ010000580.1:0-2053 GCA_964590675.1 uncultured Draconibacterium sp. | reverse complement strand
CCCTTTTTGAATTTCCCCGGTTTGTACCTGCCGGGGGGCACTTTTTTCTTTACACTCGGTACCTATCAGCGCCAACCGATCTTCTCCTCCCCCGAAGCGATCGTTCGGCTTCGGGAAGCATTTCAATATACCCTGGCCCGCAGGCCTTTCACCGTGGCCGCCAGCGTCATTTTGCCCGATCATATGCATTTTCTGTGGTCCCTTCCCTCCGATGATAGCGACTATTCGACCCGTTGGCGGTTGATTAAAGGGCACTTTACCCGGCATTGGGGCGTGCCGGCAGCGATCAGTGCAAACGAATCGCGAAGACAAAAAGGAGAACAGGACATCTGGCAGCGGCGGTTTTGGGAACATTTGATTCGCGACGAGGCTGATTTCATCCGTCATGTGGAGTACATTCATTACAATCCGGTAAAGCACGGATTGGTTGATTTGCCGGAGAAGTGGCCACATTCCAGTTTTCAAAAATATGTTCAGGAAGGGTTTTATCCTCCCGATTGGGGAAGAAACGGGAAAATTTGGGAGGGGGTAGGGGGAATGGAATAATAGAAAACGAGAGATTTCAACTGAAAAGATGATGGGTTTCGGAGGAACCTCAACCCATCCTTGTATCATGAAAGCAAGAATGGAGTAAGCTAGAGAAAAGAGATGTTGGTCAGGCAGGAACGGGAGAATCTGTACCCATCCTAAAGCCGAAAAGCTTGATTCGTAGATAAGATCCCCGTTTGAGAGAGATCGAAACCAGGCCGAACAGCATCTGAAGCATCTCTGCTGAACCCAGAGAAAAGCTTGCATTCACAAGGTAGAGCCGGATTTCGAAAAGCCTGACCAACATCCGAATCCAGTTTACCAGAGGAGACAATATGATACAACCTATACTCGGAATAGATATTGCAAAAGAAACATTTGATGTGACCCTGATCCAGGGAGAGCAACAAAGGAATGGACATTTTGATAATAATTTGGGCGGGTACAAAACGCTGAGCCGGTGGATAGAGAAGAATGGGCAGGAAAAAGGACATGCCTGCATGGAGGCCACAGGGCAGTACGGAGATGGATTGGCGGAATACCTTTACCAACAAGAATTTAGGGTAAGTGTCGTCAATCCAGCCCGGATAAAAGCCTATGCCAACAGCAAACTACGGCGGAATAAAACCGACAAAGCGGATGCACAGTTGATTGCCGAGTATTGTTTGCGGGAAAAACCGGCATTATGGAGCCCGCCTCCGGCCAGTTTCAAAGAATTACAGGCTTTGGTACGGCGACTGGAGGATTTACAGGCAAATTACCAGCAGGAAAACAACCGGTTCAAGTCTGGTGGGACGAGCCAGGTCGTACAGGAAGATATCCGTGAGCACGTGGTGTTTCTGGAGGGCAAGGTTGAACAAATGAAACAGACCATTCAAAAACATATCCAGGCCAATCCAGAATTGAAACAGCGCCAGGATCTGATCACCAGTATTCCCGGAATAGGAGAATTGACGGCAGCCAAAGTTCTGGGTGAAGTTCGAGATGTTTGTGAGTTTGAAAGTGCGCGCCAGCTAGCTGCCTATGCGGGGGTGACACCGCGCAACTTCGTTTCCGGAACTTCGGTGCATAAAAAATCAAGGTTGTCCAAGATGGGCAATGCCCAATTGCGCAAAGCATTATATATGCCTGCTATTGTAGCCCAGGCCCATAATCCAATTATCAAGATTTTTTCTCAGCGCCTATTGAAATCAGGACTATGCCCAATGGAGGTGATCGGAGCGGTCATGCACAAGTTACTGCATCTTATCTATGGCATTTTGAAGTCAGGTAAACCTTTTGACCCTGATTTCCTCAAAAAACAAGCTGTTGTCTCTTGACTTTCAAGACAGCATCTACAACTACATTTTTCGCGTAGTTCGCGGTTAAATTTCTTTTCCTCCCCCCACTTCCGCCCGCCGGCGCAGGGCAAACCGTCCGGTGAGGAACAGCACCAACCCCACCGCGGCGATCCCGGACATCACCCAGAACAGGCCGCGGAAGCCCAGGTTATCGTACGGCCAGCCAGCGTTGATCGATCCGGCCA
>CAZPWZ010000579.1:0-2058 GCA_964590675.1 uncultured Draconibacterium sp. | reverse complement strand
AATGCCGCCTTATTGAAGGTGCCTTCTGCACCGATTGTATCCTGAGTCCCAAATGGTTTTTTATCCTATCTTTATTGAAAAGATCTGCGCGGGAGCGTAAACTGTTATCGGTAAATAAGATCAAAAAGCGAAATAAATTTTTGATTAACCAAAATTATTTGTTTTGTGAATAGGAGTGGAATAATGGAAAAACAGATGGTAGTTTTTGAACTAGGCAATGAATTCTACGGGGTGGATATTGCGGCGGTTGAAGGCATTATTAAAATGCAGGCAATTACAAAAATGCCGCAGGCCCCGGTGTTTGTTGAAGGCATCACGAACCTGCGGGGCAGCGTCGTGCCGGTGATCGATTTGCGAACCAGATTTGGTCTCCCTCGCCAGGAAGCATCCAAAGAAACCAGGATCATCACCATCGTCATGGACGGTACAAAAATCGGAATGGTCGTAGATGGAGTCTCTGAAGTATTAAGCGTGCCGGATGATTCCATTGAACCGCCTCCCCCCATGGTAACCACTGTAAACTCCGCGTTCATAAAGGGCATTGCTAAAATGACCGACAGGCTGGTGATAATCCTTGATCTCGGAAAGGTATTGACGACTGAAGAAAGGGCGTTTCTAGCGTCCAGCGTCGCGGCCTGAAATCTTCTTTATCCTGAAACAAAATCAAATTGAAAGGCATGCTATTGCCTTCAATTGCATAAAGGTAAGGGTTATAACCCATATATGGTAAAGACCATCGCAATCAGCAACCAAAAAGGTGGGGTGGCAAAAACAACTACCTGCGTATCTCTGGGGGCGTGCCTGGCGGAGTTGGGCTATCGCACCTTGTTGGTTGATCTCGACCCTCAAGCCAGTCTGTCGGTGGCGACCGGGTTTCATGAAGATAATTCTGAAACCACTATCACCGACCTGTTGGAGACACATTTAAATCCGAAGCCGCTTGATAAATCTATCCTTGCGAAGAATACAAGCTTCCCGGGGTTGGACGTCATCCTTGCTGATGCCCGCCTTTGGACTGTTGAGAGAATCTTAAGTGAGCAGATGGATTATGAATCCATCCTTTCGAAAAAGTTAGAAGAGGTGGTTGGTGATTATGCGTTTGTGATTTTAGACTGTTCACCTTCACTGGGTCCTCTGACAATTATGGCGTTGACGGCAGCAGATCACTTGATAATCCCTATCCAGACTGAATATCTGGCAGCTTTTGGTTTGATGAGGCTCCTAGAAACGATCGATGCCATCCATGAACACACCAACCCTGGCCTGACTTATAATTTACTGGCTGTGATGTACGATCAACGCACCGCGATCTGTCATGAAGTCCTCGATCGGCTGCGACAAAATTTCGACGAACATATTTACGATACAGTCATAGGGATTGATACTCGCCTGAGAGAGTGTGTGGTGAATGGGGAGCCGATCATACAATATGATCCCAAAACCCGCGCCAGTCAGCAGTACCGCAAAATGACCCTTGAATTCCTTCAGAAAATTAATTCGAAAGAAAAATCATGAACCGACGATCCAAGATGAAATCAACTCTGGAAAGCCTTTTTTCCAGCACTAAATCACAGGCACAGGAACCGGAAGCACAAGCCGTTCCCGCAGCACCTAAAAAGGCAGAAGGAAAATCAAGCAGAAAAGCACCTGCCAGACCGGAGGTTGAAAGTAAACCGGCTGCAGCTAAAATCCCTGCACCTGCATCAAAAACCAAACCTGCCGTAGAAAAAACGGCTGAAAAACCAAAAAATCCTGTCAAGGCAGTGAACCGGAAGAGAACATCTGAACCTGTGCCTTCGATGCCGGCGCCGGCTGAAAAAAGTACACCACTCACAACGCCAGTGGTGACCGAACAGGTGATTACACCGCCAGTTGAAACAGATGCTCAAAGATCCGAAGAACCTTTAAAGGCAGCTGTTTCCTCACCGGCCGTGAAGGAAGAATCCGCGGACCAAATGGCGGGAAAAACCGAAAATCAAGAAACTTCAGCAGTGGTGGCGGCTGAAGTTACCATCCCCAAAAATGGAGAGCTTGAGGAATTCGACGAAAAAGAACAAC
>CAZPWZ010000578.1:0-2061 GCA_964590675.1 uncultured Draconibacterium sp. | reverse complement strand
CTCGGCATTAATTTTGGCGCCTATTTCCCGGACAAGTATTCGGCCAATTTTTATAACGGAACCCCAGGGAATGTGAATAATGTAAATTACGTTATGTCCAACACATACTGGTACAGGGATATCAAACTTGCCTTGGGGTCGGTTGATACGGTCCTCGTGGATGGGTATCCTATGGACATGCATTACAATGTTGCTTTTACCGGCGGATTGTTTTTGAGACTCAACCTGAACCGGTGGAACGGCTTTTTCCTGCAGGCCAATTATACCCAGCTGCGCGCAGAAGATGTAGTGACCCTTGAAGTGGATCCGGATCCCTATTCGCTTAAATTCCCGGATATCAGATTAGCTCCTGTTGTCGGGAGAGAGGGCCGGGTACTGATCGATCTTGGGTACCAATTGTCGATACCGATGAAATCGAGAATCAACATTTTCATCCAGGCAGGGGCAACCATGTGTTATACACAGGTAATCCGGTCTGTTTTTGTGCCTGCAGGGACTGAATACAGCATGATCAATATTTACGGCGATAACATTTACGTCCCCAATACCAATATGCAAACCATTAACATTAACCAGAATGCTTTTGGCTTCGGAGGCTACCTGGGCGTTGGCGCAGGCATCCCGTTAACGGATATGTTTGGTATTGAACCGGGTTTCTTTGCGCATTATTATCCTGCCAATCTCCAGGGATACCCCGATTTTAAGCCTTCTTACGGGCTCTACCTCCGCATTATGCTGTACTTTGGCAAGGCAGGAGATGATTAACTGACAGCAGGTTAATAATTCTCTTCGCGCATCTGCATATATGCCTTTGGATGCAGGCAGGCCGGACAATTTTCCATGGCTTTGACCGATTCATAAACGTATCCGCAGTTAAGGCATTTCCACCAAACCTTGCCATCTTTCATGAATACCTTATCCTCTGAAACGTTCTGCAGCAGTTTTAAATACCGCCGTTCATGCTCAGCCTCTACTTTGGCAATCATCTTGAATGCAGTAGCTACATCCATAAACCCCTCTTCTTTGGCAACCTCTGCGAAATGAGGGTACAATTCCTCCCATTCTTCATGTTCACCTTCAGCGGCTGCCTTCAGGTTTTCCATGGTGGTCCCGATAATACCTGCCGGATAAGCGGCCGTGATTTCGGTCATCCCGCCTTCAAGAAATTTAAAAAACCTTTTTGCATGCTCCTTTTCCTGGTTTGATGTCTCCATGAATATGGCTGCAATTTGTTCATAGCCCTCTTTTTTAGCCACACTGGCAAAAAATTCATAACGGTTGCGGGCTTGTGATTCACCTGCAAATGATTTCAGCAGGTTTTGTTCAGTTTGAGTACCTTTCAATGATTTTGTCATGGTTTTATATGTTTTAGGAATAATTTCCAAAAATTCTTCTTTTTCCAACTCCGCCTGAAGATCAATGCTCGCTGGGTACAGATCGCGGATTTTTTTTAAAATTACCAAATATTTTGATACAATATCCTGCCTGCAGTTAATTTTCAAAGCGCATCCGACTCACCGCATCCTGTGCCATGTCAATTTCTCGCAGGCATAATTTTAAATTTTTTGCAATCTTCAGTTTATCCTACCTTTGCGATCACCTGAAATAAATCCATAATTCTACGATACGTAATGACCAGGAAATTTGCCATCGGAACCGATATCGGGGGGAGTCACATCAGTTGTGCCCTGATTGAAATTGAAAAAGAACAGATCGTTAAAGGGAGTCATGCCTATAAGGAAGTTGACAACAAGGCGCCGGCTGATGTGATACTGGCGGCCTGGGCAGAAGCTTTGCGCGTTTCAATGGATGTGATTGACCATCGGGAACTTGCAGGAATCGGATTTGCGATGCCCGGTCCGTTCGATTATCCCAATGGAATAGCCCTGTTCACCCCCGAGGTGGTAAAGTACCAGAACCTGTGTGGAATTAATGTGGCATCAAGGCGCAGTGAACTGCTGCTACTTTCCAAAGAATGCAGTCTGCGTTTCATGAACGATGCCTCCGCATTTGCAGTGGGAGAGGCCTGGATGGGAAAGGCGCGCGGATTTGAGCGTTCAG
>CAZPWZ010000577.1:0-2062 GCA_964590675.1 uncultured Draconibacterium sp. | reverse complement strand
CTCCGAAAGCCGGCCTTAATCAAAACCGGATCAAAACGGCACATACCAGTTCAGACAGACAGGATTGCGAAAAAGTTTATTTACCCCCCCAATAAATTCCTTTATCCCCTGAAATTCCCCCGATACTATAGGTGCCCGCTTCATCCGTAGCCGCCATATATGACAGCACCGTCAAACATGACGGATTATTGTGACCACTCCACCCTCACTCCGCATGTTCACATTCTATTTATTCAGCATAATCAGCCTGTTGCAGTTGAATTAAACACTGATCTTCTCTGGCACGTTAGTTGCGATTTAACTGATGAAGCTAACAACACAACGGAGAAACCAGCATGAATAATGAACTAAAAAAAAGCAGCATCTACTTCGGAAACGAACGAAGAATATTTGCGCGAATCCCTGTCACGATCCTGGAGCCGGATTGTATCAAGAAGCAAAGGTTTCAAACGACCTGCCAGGAAATTGTCGATCTCTATAACATGCTCCAGCACAAATGCATTTATGGGTCGTACGTGAATGAGTTGGCACTTTATCCTGTGATCATGGTGCAAACCAATGCAGATGAACCGCATCGAGCTCCCCTTGTTTAATAAAATACTGAAATCACGGCTTCTGCGCTGGGTTGCAGGTATAACGCTAGCCCTGATACTTGTTCTCTTTGGTATATCATTTTTGTTTGATGAACCTCTGCGCAGCAGCATGGAAAACCGTATGAACCGCGATCTGAAAGGGTATTCGGTTCGACTTCCGGGGCTGCATCTGCGTTTGCTGGACCTTTCACTGACCTTGAAAGGCCTGACAGTCATGCAGCAGGCCCATCCTGACATACCGGTCGTCATTTTCCCGACCCTCAAGGCCAGCATCCACTGGCGCGAGATCCTCTCGGGGAAACTCGTCGCCGAGTTCATTCTTGATCGTCCGAAAATGAACATCAACCTGCAGCAGCTGCGTAGCGAGGCGGCCAGTACCGTTCCACTAAAAGAGCGCGGCTGGCAGCAGGCGGTGGAAGCCATCTATCCGCTTAAAATCAACTCCCTGAAAATCAACGATGCCAGTGTCACCTATATCGATCAGGACCCGGCACAACCTCTCGTGCTGAGCCATCTCAATCTCCAGGCATCCAATATCCGCAACATCCACCAGCCGGATCAGGTCTATCCCTCCACATTTCACCTGGATACGGCAGTCTTCGACACCGGGCGCGGCACTGTCGATGGCGATGCCAACTTTATGGCTGTGCCGTATCCCGGTATTAAGGCCCGCATCAAGCTGGAAAAGATTTCAATGGACTATTTCAAATCGATGATTGCCCGTACGAACCTCTCCATACGAGGCGGCTTGCTCCAGGCTACGGGCGACGTCGAGTATGCGCCAACGGTTAAAACCGCCCACCTGAAAAATCTGACCATCCAGGGGATGAGCCTGGACTATCTGCATTCGCAACGTACCGCTGTCGTTGAAAAGCAAAACGCGACAGCTGTGAAAAAGACTGCTAAAAAGCTCAGCAACAATCCCGGTATTCTGATAAGCGCAGATCAGGTGGTTCTGACCGGCTGCACCCTCGGCGTGGTGAATAAGTCGGCGAAAAAACCGTACCGCCTGTTCCTGGCCGATACGGACCTCCAATTGAGCAACTTTTCCAATCAGTTTACCCAAGGGCCCGCCCAGGCAAATTTGAAAGCGAAATTCATGGGTAGCGGCATTACGACCGCAACCGCGACATTCAGGCCGGAGAAGTCGGGACCGGACTTCGATCTGCACCTCAAAGTTGAGGATACCCGGTTGACAGCCATGAACGATGTGCTACGTTCCTACTGGAATTTCGATGTCTCCGCCGGGATATTTTCCCTCGTCACGGAGCTGCACGTCAAAAATGGCAAAATTAGCGGCTATGTCAAACCCTTCATTAAGGATGTAAAGGTCTATGACAAACACAAGGACAAGGATCAAGGCACCTTCCATAAAATGTACGAAAAGTTGGTCGGCGGGGTCGCAACGGTTCTTGAAAACAGGACACGCCAGGAGGCGAGTTCGAGCAGGAATCCCCCCAGACTCGGGC
>CAZPWZ010000576.1:0-2063 GCA_964590675.1 uncultured Draconibacterium sp. | reverse complement strand
CAGTTTGGTGCCACTCATTTCTTTATTGGCGACCTGATGGATTATGATACGGTTTATGAATTTGGCAAAAAAGTCGACCTGCTGACCATCGAAATCGAAAACATCAACCTCGATGCTTTAGAAAAACTGGAAGCAGAAGGATTAAAGGTATATCCGTCGCCAAAAACTTTACGCCTAATCCAAAACAAAGGTGTCCAAAAAGATTTTTATGTAGAAAATCAAATTCCGACCGCAGCTTTCAAACGTTTCAACAACCTAAACAAACTGCGTTCTGAAATTGAAAACGGCTTAATCGAAATGCCTTTTGTATGGAAATGCGCCCAGTTTGGTTATGACGGAAACGGCGTAAAAATAATACGCTCGTTTAATGACATAGAGACTTTACCCAATGTAGAATGCATCGCTGAACAAATGGTTCCGTTCAAAAATGAGCTGGCCGTAATTGTTGCCCGTTCTGCTTCAGGTGAAGTAAAAGCTTACCCGGTTGTCGAAATGGAATTCCATCCCGAAGCCAACCAGGTGGAATATGTAATCTGCCCTGCGCGAATCGACTTCAACATCGCCAAAAAAGCAAAGAACAACGTTTTTGGTATTGCGGTACCGTTCGGCAAATGCCAGTCCGGCGCCGGTTCCTATCTGTGCGCCTACAATTCCATGTCCGCCAAAAAAATTCTCTTTTAACCCGAAAAAGTGCATGCTTCCACCCTTTCCCTTGCTGCAGCCGGTAGCTTTTCCGTACAACTCGGCCATACAGGCTTTGGGCGTAATGCCCTTCGCTATTGCCAAAGCATGGTCGCGGTAAGCGGTAATAAATTTATCATCCGGAACGGTAGCCGTCATGCATCCGGCGGCCACTGCTTCCTGCCCGATGTACAGGTGACAAAAGCCACGGATCTTCTGCATTCCATATAACTGGCCGGTCTTTTCCTCAAAACGGCGTAAAAGCAGCATCAGTTCGTACCAGTATAAATAGGTTTCTTTTGAAAACTTGGTAGCCAATGGGTTAAATTTTAGTGGGCAAAGATAAGGGAGAAATGGGAAATTGGAACGGTAAAACAGGAATTGGGAACCAGGTGTTGGGAATTGGGAATTAGTAATAAGGAATTAGTAATTTGTAATTAGGAATTGGGTACTCCAGAAACAGGCGATCTGATGTATTTTGCGTCAATCAAATAAATTACCGGGGATCAATGTTGCCAGTCTGCATTCCAGCCGTTGGTCACGATTGTTCCCGATGCAGAACCATCAGCAGCAACCCACGAAACATCCTTCCGGGGCCCGGCCAACGAAGTATAAGCTATCCTGGTGCCATCGCCTGACCATGAGGTTCTTGACCATGCTTCGGCACCCGGGATGATCACAGTGATCCCGGAACCATCCGGATTCATTGTTCCGATCTGCGTAATATATTCATCAATACCGGTCTGCTTTCTTATTATCATTGCTATTTTCGACCCATTGGGTGACCATCCCGGACTAAGATAATCCAGGTTATCGAAGATATTTCCGGTGAGTGGAGTGAAGCCGGTACCGTCGGCGTTGATAGTATAGATATCATAAACAAAGTCGTAGGCCATCCAGTCACTGACCAATGCGATCTTCGTTCCACCTGGCGACCATACTGGCTGATTTTCCCATCCAGGCTTCTCGAAAAGTAATGATGGAGACCCTCCAGTTGTACCGATCACCCAAATGTTCATGCTGCCATTGTTCAGGGTTGAGTATATAATTTTCGTTCCATCGGGTGACCAGGCCGGGTGCTCGGTATACGTTCCTGAAAAGGTCCTGCGCACAGGATTTGAGCCATCCTTATTCATGATGTATAGTTCAGAATTCCCTGAACGGTCACTGATAAACGCAATCTTTGTTCCATCTGGTGACCAGGCCGGATGGTCATCGTGCCCGGCGTCATTTGTAAGCCGCTGAATATTGGTCCCGTCAACATTGCAGGAATAGATCTCCGCATTGCCATACCTTGTACTGACAAAAACGATTGGGCAGTCTATACATGCCGTTGGCAGGTTCATCACTGTTACCTGTACCGTATCTTTTGAAAATAACCA
>CAZPWZ010000575.1:0-2065 GCA_964590675.1 uncultured Draconibacterium sp. | reverse complement strand
GAGGTGGGAATAACCAACCGTATAAAGCACCGGATCCTTCGACAGGTCATATTTTGGTCCTGCATTTCTGGCTGCATCAGTTTGAGCATTTGCCACGTTGACTGCCAGGAATATCAGGAGAATCGAGGGAAAGAAAATATTATGCTTCATGGTGATTTGATTTTCCCTGTAAAATTAGAGATTTATTTTGTTTCGCAAAAAGCCGTACTTTTGCGGGTGAAAATCAAAACAGAAAAGGCACTTATGAGAAAATATATTTTAATTTTAATGGTCGGGGCATTTCTCGCCTCCTGTACCGGGGGAAAAGATCAGTTTACCATCAAGGGCACTGTTAATGGCGCTGACTCCGGGATGATCTATCTTCAGAAATTCGATGTTGATCAATGGGTCAAGGTCGATTCATCCACGCTTGAAAAAGGAGCATTTTCATTTAAAGGAAAAGCGGGCCTTCCCGAAGTGTGGCACATCGTCATGGAGGAAAAGCAGATCATGCTCCCGTTATTTGTTGAAAATGCGAAAATCAACGTTGAAATTTATGTTGACAGCATCGACAAATCGTTGGTCACCGGTTCCCCAACGCATGATATCTACAAGGAGTATCTCACCATGAACGAGACCATCAATAAGAAGATGGAGGTCGTTTATACGGAATGGAAAGAAGCCAAGGAGTCAAATGATACGGCAGGGATGAAGCGCACCGACTCGATTTCAAATGTGCTGGATTCCGAGATGAAAAAGCAGTTGCACGATTTCGCCAAAACCCACAATAATACGGTCGTCTCCCCGTACCTTGTCATGCGCAACAGCTGGCAGTTTGAACTCGCCGACCTGGAAGAGATCGTTTCGGTGATGGATACAAGCCTGCAGTCATCCCAGTATTTCAAGGCACTGCAGAAGCGCATTGAAATTTTGAAAAGTGTTGAAATCGGCCAGGTTGCCCCTGATTTTACCATGAATGACAGCACCGGTCAGGCGGTTGCCCTGTCATCACTCAAAGGCAAAGTGTTGCTGGTTGATTTCTGGGCATCATGGTGTGGCCCCTGCAGGGCCGAGAATCCCAACGTGGTTAAAGCCTACCAGGCATATAACAAGAAGGGCTTTGATGTCCTTGGATGTTCCTTTGACCAGAACCGTGAAAAGTGGCTCAAAGCAGTCAAGGATGATAAACTGACCTGGACGCATGTTTCGGACCTGAAGGGATGGGCCAATGCTGCAGGTAAACTTTATGGCGTCAATTCCATTCCGGCCAATGTTCTCCTCGACAAGGATATGGTCATCATCGGACGGAACCTCCGCGGTGAAGACCTGATGAAAAAGCTGGAAGAAATCTTAGGCCCGGCCGAGAAGGAGAAGAAAGGATCAAAGAGGTAGCAAGACCTGTTTCCCGCCATTCTTTGGTTATTACCGATTTCCGTGGTTGCAGTGTAATAAATGTTATCAATGCTTAATATGCGGTCAGTTGCTACTTTAGTTCTCCTCTTTGCCACGCTGATATTGCAGGCCCAGGGCTATTTTGAAGGAACCATCCTGCGGTATGGGGGGAACAGGATTTATCTTCAGGGTATTTACGGCGAAAAGCTCACCACACTCGATTCGACCCAGACCGGTCAGGATGGTAGTTTCAGGTTTTCCCTTACCGGTCGCCTGCCTGGCATGTATCGCGTCAAATGGACCAAGGATGGCTTTGTCGACCTGGTATGGAATCATGAAAATGTCCGGTTCACCACGACCAGCACTTTCCCTGAAGACAGCCTTCATATTATCTCCTCTGTTGAAAACCAGATCAATCTTGCCTTTTCGGAACTCGACCGGACTAACCAGGCGAAACTGCAACTGCTGATGCCGGTGGTTGATTATTACCCGGTAAAGGATGATTTTTACGCACGGGTTACGGCAGAATTTGATGGAATCCAGCGTGCACAGCAGCACTACCTCGATTCACTGGTTAAATTATATCCTGATGCTTTTGCAGTGCGGGTGGCAAAGGTTTACCAGCCTCCGATGCTGCCCTCTTCGCTGAACAAGGATGAACAGCTTAATTTTCTCAAGCAGCATTTTTTCGACA
>CAZPWZ010000574.1:0-2075 GCA_964590675.1 uncultured Draconibacterium sp. | reverse complement strand
CGTGCTTCCAGGTTGTCGGCAACGATATCAACGATTCCAAATTCGCCAACCTCTTCAATAACAATGGTTGTTCCGGTTTCGCGCTGCATCTCCTGGATCACCTTGCCACCGGGGCCAATGATGGCGCCGATGAATTCCTTGGGAACCTTCATCTGGAAAATGCGGGGAACAAATGGTTTGAAATCAGGACGGGGTTCAGAAATTGTCTTTTCCATTTCACCCAGGATGTGCATTCGTCCCTGGCGGGCCTGGGCCAGCGCTTCACGCAGAATGTCAAACGAGAGCCCGTCGACCTTGATGTCCATCTGGCAGGCAGTGATCCCGTCGCGTGTACCGCAAACCTTAAAGTCCATGTCGCCCAGGTGATCTTCATCGCCAAGGATGTCTGAGAGGACAACGTAGCGCTTGTTATCAGTGATGAGCCCCATGGCAATACCGGAGACGGGTTTGGTGATTTTGATACCGGCATCCATCAGCGCCATGGTACCGGCACAAACGGTAGCCATCGAAGAACTTCCGTTCGATTCGAGGATATCAGAAACAATTCGTATGGTATAAAGATTATCGGCTCCCTGCGGGATCATATTTTTCAGGGCACGGAGCGCCAGGTTCCCATGGCCGATTTCACGGCGTCCGGTGCTGCGGATCGGCTTGACCTCGCCGGTGGCAAAGGACGGGAAATTATAGTGCAGGATGAAATTCACCTTTCCTTCAATGATGGCACCGTCGATGGCCTGTTGATCAAGCTTTGTTCCGAGGGTTACCGTGGTGAGTGACTGCGTTTCTCCTCGGGTAAAAATAGCCGAGCCATGGGCTGCCGGCAGGTAATCGATTTCGGTCCAGATCGGCCTGATCTCGTCCAGTTTCCTTCCATCGAGCCGTTTCCGGTTATCCATGGTGGCATTGCGGATGGCATCCTTTTCTACTTCGTGATAGTAACGTCCGATAAGGTTCTTGTTGGCCTCCTTTTCCTCCTCGGTGAGGGTGGCAACAAATTCTTCCTTGATGGCCTCAATGATTTTTTTGCGCTCTTGCTTGTTCGCATTTCCGCTGGTGGCCATATCGTAAACCTTCTGGTAGGTGGCCGCCCTGACCTTTTCCTTGAATTCAGGATTGTTCGTTTCGTGGCAGTAGCTCCTCTTGACTTTTGATTTTTCAATCATCGATGCAAGTTCAAGCTGGGCAACACACTGACTCTTGATTGCTTCATGAGCCACGCGGATGGCTTCAATCATGTCCTCCTCGGAAACTTCTTTCATTTCGCCTTCAACCATCATGATGTTGTCAATGGAGGCAGCAACAATGATATCGATATCAGCCTCAGCCAGGACATCAATATTCGGATTGATAACGAATTGTCCGTTGATCCTTGCAACCCTGACCTCAGAAATAGGACCGTTGAAGGGGATGTCGCTCACGGCAAGTGCGGCAGATGCGGCAAGACATGCCAGTGCATCGGGTAAGACATTTTTGTCGGCCGAAATCAGTGTGACAATCATCTGAACTTCAGCATGAAAATCATCCGGAAACAGCGGACGGAGCGCCCGGTCAATCAATCGCGAGATAAGAATCTCGTAGTCGGAGGGACGTGCTTCACGCTTGAAAAATCCTCCGGGGAAACGGCCTGCGGCTGCATATTTTTCACGATATTCAACAGATAAGGGCATGAAGTCAACGTTTTCTTTGGCTTCCTGCATGGCTACCACGGTAGCAAGTAACATGGTATCGCCCATCTTTACAACAACAGACCCATCGGCCTGCTTGGCGAGTTTGCCGGTTTCAATGCTGATCTCACGACCATCGGCAAGGGTAAAAGTTTTTGTTATTCCATTCATTTTTTTGTCTCTTTCAGATATTAAAAGAGGCAATTATCACATTGCCTCTTTCTTGATTTATAAAGAAAATAATAAGTTTATTTACGAATCCCGAGCTTTTTGATGATATCGCGATAACGTTGAATATCTTTGCTTTTCAGATAATCCAGCAGTTTCCTGCGTTTTCCAACCATGATAACCAGTGAACGCTCAGTCACCATGTCTTTCTTGTTGATCTTCAGATGTTCAGTGAGATGTTGG
>CAZPWZ010000573.1:0-2076 GCA_964590675.1 uncultured Draconibacterium sp. | reverse complement strand
CGGAGATATTCGATCGCAGGTAAAGGATGAATGAAAGCAGGAACTGATTGAGTGCAAGCCAGCCAAGCAACCTGAACTGGTCGGCGCTGTATCGCAGCAGGAGGGCAATAATGAAGGCGATAATTACATAGGTCAGGCCCAGCATCAGTTTTACAACCAGGATGCCCGAAAAGTGTTTGTTAAGCAAATGGTTGTGCTGGGCAATATTGCGGTTGTTGAAATTGGTGATCCCCAGGTCAAGGATGATATTAAACAGGAACGAAAAGTTCAGGATGACAAAATAGAATCCATAATCCCCGACCCCGACAATGCGCTGTACATTAAGGTCTATCCCAAAAATCCAGACTGGTTTTATGAGAAGATTGAGAAAAAGAAGTAATCCCAGGTTTGTAAGGAACTTTCGCTGCATGAAATAAAGATAAAAGTTTCCGGGATTGGTAACTTTTATTTATAACTCAAAAAATATTCAGATATTTGCTACAAAGTTAAATAAATTAATGAACATTGCTGTTAACACCCGCCTGCTCATTCAGAACAAACTCGAAGGGATCGGTTGGTTTACCTATGAGTCTCTGAAAAGGATCACATCACAACATCCTGAGCACCACTTTTATTTCATATTCGACCGTGAATATGATCCCGAGTTTCTTTTCTCAGATAACATCACACCCATCATTCAGTATCCCCATGCGCGGCATCCGGTGCTTTACTACACCTGGTTCGAAATGGTCATCCCGAAACTTCTGGAACGGATTAAACCCGATCTTTTTCTTTCACCCGATGGTTTTTTATCACTGAGAACACCGGTG
Organism: uncultured Draconibacterium sp.; assembly: GCA_964590675.1. Taxonomy (GTDB): domain Bacteria; phylum Bacteroidota; class Bacteroidia; order Bacteroidales; family FEN-979; genus CAIVAT01. The sequence continues at coordinate 1,267 of CAZPWZ010000573.1, read as the reverse complement.
AAATCAATGACTGTTTTCCACGACCTCAATTTCGAACATTATCCCCAGGATATTCCATTCTGGACCCGGCGCTATTACCGCCAGTATTTTCCGAAATATGCCGCCAAGTCAGTGAGAATTGCCACCGTATCCGAATTTTCAAAAGCCGATATTGTTAAACAATACCATGTACCACCCGGGAAGGTGGATGTTGTTTATGACGGGGCCCACGATGCATACCATCCCCTTACAGCAAGTGAAAAAGAAACGGTTCGCAGGCAATATACCGGCGGTCTCCCCTATTTCATCTTCATCGGATCGCTCCATCCGCGGAAAAACCTGGTCAACCTGTTCAGGGCATTTGACCTCTTCAAGAAATCAAATCCATCCGATATCAAACTCGTCATTGTTGGAGCAAAAAAATGGTGGACCCGCGATATCGATATTGCTTACAGCCGGATGATATTCTCGAACGATGTCATATTCACCGGGCGGCTTAACATAGAAGAACTTGCCAAGGTGCTCGGCGCTTCACTGGCACTTACCTATGTATCCTATTTCGAAGGTTTCGGGATCCCGATCGTGGAGGCATTCCGCTGTGGTGTGCCCGTCATCACATCAAATGTCACTTCGATGCCCGAAGTTGCCGGGGATGCCGCTTTGCTGGTCGATCCATTCAACCCGGAATCAATTGCCGAGGCGCTTTACAAAGCCTACCAGTACGAAAGTATACGCGATGAACTCGTGATGCGCGGAAACCGGCGGAAAAACTTGTTTTCATGGCAGCAAACTGCCGACCGGCTTTGGGAATCGATTGAAACAGCTGTTAAATCCTGATTGTTTATGAACATTCTTTTGCTTGGTTCAGGTGGCCGGGAGCATGCGCTTGCATGGAAGTTAACCCAGAGCCCACTGCTGACCCGACTGTATATTGCCCCTGGAAACGCAGGCACCGCCCATGTGGGCACCAACCTCCCGGTATCGGTCAACGATTTCAATGCCATCAGGGCAGCAGTTCTGGCCCATGAGATAAACATGGTCGTGGTGGGTCCCGAAGATCCGCTCGAGAACGGAGTACATGATTTTTTCCTGGCCGATCCCCATCTCTGCCATATCCCGGTAATAGGACCTGCAAAACAGGCGGCCATGCTTGAAGGGAGCAAGGATTTCGCAAAGCAATTCATGAACCGGCATAATATTCCGACAGCCCGTCATCAAACTTTTACCAGATCGACCATCGAACAGGGGCTTCAATTCCTCCACTCGCTTCAGCCGCCCTATGTGCTGA
>CAZPWZ010000572.1:0-2091 GCA_964590675.1 uncultured Draconibacterium sp. | reverse complement strand
CTCCTCGGGAGCAGGGTAACTTAATTCAAAGGCATCCGGATCGGCAGGACCTGAAAACACCGACACAATTTCTTTACCCACCGCCATATCAAAGGTGCCCCATCCTGGTTCGAACAATGTTTTTCCATCATAGGTTACAATACAGCTGTTCAGGCTTAACACAACAAGATGCCCGTCGCAGATGGTTTTCCTGATGACCTTCCCGTTAACGGCAACCCCCGATTCAAATTCCAGGTTCACAGTTTCGCCTTCGGTAAGTCCGACCTGATCGAGTTCCTCTTCCGAAAAATCCTCCAGTGATACGGCCAGGTTTCTGATCTTTCCAACAGGTGATCCAAATCCATGGCCATGATATAACTTATCGTGGCCCGGTAATTCCCTGCCGGCAAAATTCAGGTTGGTCGGTCCTGTGGTCTTCAGGTAAACCGGTTCCCCGTTTTTCTCCAGTACCTGGGTGAATGTACCAGATACCTGGAGTCCTGAGCTGTAAACTGCAGTTCCGGTGTTCCCCGACCGGATCGCCTGTTCGAGTCCGTACAGACCACCCCTGCGCAATGCCATGGTTTCCGTAAACTCGTCGAGCACGCGGTTCAGGGTCTCAAAATCAGGTGTGACAAACAGTTGCGGCTGCGGCTCCGTAATATCGTAGTTATAGTTGGCTGCATCTATGGTCAGCGGTATTTTCATGACATGCGGCTGCAGGCAGAGATAGCTTTCGGCAATGGAAGAGAGTAAACCGGCGCCATAAATCTTCGGATCAGCCGGATCACCGATAAGTCCGTATTCAACGGTCCACCAGTGCAGGTTCCGGATGCGGGCCAGTTCAGAGGGATTACCCATGTTGTTTGATATGTCAGTCAGCCGTTTTTCTGCCTCTTCGATGGCCTCCTTTGATGAGTACGGGTCGGCCTTGATGATCGAAAGATGGCGGATGGCTTCATACAGGGCATAGTCCTGCTTTGACAGGAAGGCTTTGGCCCCGATCTCACCAAACCTGCGCAGAAAATCAGCATAAACCGGGTCGGCGATGATGGGTGCATGTCCTGCCGCTTCATGGATGATATCCGGTGCCGGGGTGTAGCCGATCTGGTCGATGGGGCGGATATCGGCAGCGATCACCAGCACATTGTATGCCTGGAAAGCCATGAAGGCAGAGGGCGGAACAAAGCCATCAACAGCGACAGCGGCCCAGCCGATCTCCTTCAGGATCCGGTTCATGCCGTACATGCTCGGAATTGTTTCGATGCTTATGCCCGTTTTTCGCAACCCTTCCAGGTAGGCGCCATGTGCCACTTTACCCAGGTAACGCACGTTTTGCCGCATCACATAACGCCAGAGGGCATGATCCTGCGGCGTGTATTCATTATACGGCTGGTCAATCACCAGGCTCATCAGGTGCCTGGGCAATTTATCGAGGATTTCGTTCATTTCCATAAGTTATTTTTTGATCCCCCACCCTCTTCCTTTTCAGGAAGAATAGCATCATGGGTGAATTTGACTCATACCGCCCGGTCAGGGTCCTTACCCTGGCGGCTGTAAGGACCACGACGGGGCGCTGGTTTTACTTCGGTTTGGCCAGTTCGAAAAGAGCTGATCCAGATGCACGAACATAGAATTCACCGCCAAGCCGGCCCACCAGGTCGATTTTGTGCGGATCAATTCTACCGTTTTCATCCATGACCGCCGGATCAACATGAATCCGCAGGATCTCGCAAATGACAAGGTTTCCTGCAGCATTCCCCATGCCTGTTTCAATTACCTGCAATACCTTGCATTCAAACTGAACCGGTGATTCCCTGACCCTGAATGGTTTCACCAGGTCAGATGGTTCCATGGTGAGACCAACCATCTCGAATTCGTTGACCCCCTTTGGAAAATCGGCACTTGAATCGCTGACCTGCTGTACCATTTCATAGGTTACGGCGTTAATGACCACCTCGGGAACCTCCTTCACATTGTCGTAGGTGTTTTTGGTCGTATTATCGATGCCGCGCCTTGAGGGTGAAAAAACAACGATGGGCGGATTGGCTCCAAAAGCATTGAAAAAGCTGAAGGGTGCCAGATTGGGAATGCCATCGGGTGAGATAGTGC
>CAZPWZ010000571.1:0-2109 GCA_964590675.1 uncultured Draconibacterium sp. | reverse complement strand
TTCGTTGGAATGTTGGTAGCACGGAAACTGGGCCAAGGCCATACCAGTCACCGGTACCATCTGATATGGTGATGGGAGAAAAGGCAATGTGCCCCACTACCTGGCCATCCACTTCTGCCACCAGTGAAACGGTCAACGCATGTGCAAAACGAAGCGCCTCGACGATGAACTGCTCTGTGTGGCTGCTGATCTCCAATGTCTCGAAAGCCACGGCAGTCACTTCAGTGATGATGTCCGCATCATTCTCTGTCTCATCTCGTATCAATATCTTTTGGGCAGTCATAACACGCTCATTTCGCAGGAATGATTATCCGACAAGTAATTCTACAGTAAATCACCATATTGGAAATATCCAGCTAATCTGCAAATTACCTGCTTATAGCAGGTGGCATCCCTGAGAAATGTATCAAGCAACACCCTGCTGGCTAACGGGCGGTAAATGTGTGAGAAAAAAACTCAAGCGGGCTTCGGATAATCTCGCAACTGAACAGGCAATAATGGGGCAATAGTAAGATCACCGCCAGGATGCACATGAGGATCGAAACGCCATAAAAAACCAGACGACTATCCAGGTGTTCCGGCGAAGTGGCTGCAGCGGATGTTTCTTTGCCTTCCTTCCGAAGACGGGCGAACTCCCGGCAGGGCAGATTCACCGAGACGGCCAGCATGCAGAAATTAATGGAAACAACCGTGAACCAGCGGCCGTAATCATAGGCTGTGAAATAAACGGGCAGGGAGAACAGGAACGGGATTAAAAAATATTTGCAAAAGAATAAGCCCGAATAGCGCCGCGCCGACTGCGGGGAGAAGGACTGCGGAAAACGGGCACGCAGGATGGAATATACCGCCTGCCGGACGAGATACCAGAGCAAAATTCCCAATGTTGGCAGAATCAGAATCCACGCCAACCAGTTCATGGAGATAATGTTCAGTGTAATATTGGCGGCCTTCGCCAACGACCACTGCATTGGGATGAAGGAGCCGGGCAGGGTCGATCCGCTGAGTTTGTCGGGGGGTAAAACACACGAACCTTCGCGTATTGCGCCAACGGTCACCCATTTTTGACAGATACCAAGCAGCGTCTGGTAACCCGGTGTGCCGGATAGATACGCAGCTCCGAATGCAATCATCGCAGGAAGATACAGCAACCCGGTCCACAGGGCGGCACGCATGAAGCCAGGCCGGGACTTCATGCGCAGAACCGTCAGCGTGATCATTCCGTGCAGCGGGACAAACAAAAGGAAATTTCCTTCATGGATCAAGATAATGGCCGGAAGAAGAACCACGCTGACGGGTAACAACCAGCCCACATAACGCCTCAGATTCCCTTCCGCAAGCGCGGAGCCGTCTCCCAGTGGAAACGATCTTTCAACGACAATCAGATGTAAAAGCACAGTGACATACCCTAGGATTTCCTTCCGACCGATGGCATTGTGGTCATGGAGGTAGAAAATGAACAGCGAAGGAAGAAACAGCAGCCCAAACAACGTCAATGGGTGATAAATCTTCCAAGATCGCGCCAGCAATCGAACATATCCGAATGCGATGGCCAGGATCAGGATCCAGGAAAACACCGCGACGAATTCAAGCGGTGGGACTGCGGCCGGGACCAGCTGCCAAATTTCGCCCGACAGCCCGCGCCGGATGAATCCCTGGGAATAATCGATCAACCAGTCGGTGTAGGCCCAATAATTCAGGCTGGTTCCAAAGGCATCACCTGGAAGCCAAAAGAGGAAATCGCGAATCCAAACAGCGGAAAATACAAACAACAATACCGGATTAATAAGGAGACGGGGCTGCGAAATTAAAGATTTTACGCGAATTAGGAAAGGCATTCTTAAAACCCCCTGTGTGAAATGATCCGCGGATCGGTTGGAGTTGGATTTTTCTATCTTAACCACCCTGGCTTTTACGCATGGAAGTGACATTTCACTGGTACTAAGTCAACCCCCGATTCGTATTTTGTCGCTGAATATTCTCTTTTTCCAATTTAATTATATTCTCAAACTGATGATTTATTCGGCCGGTTTTGTTTCAAGCACCCTATGTGTTAAACAGACCGCGTGTTTGAATTTGTACTCATATATACGGCTTAGTCCGCGCAGCGAA
>CAZPWZ010000570.1:0-2111 GCA_964590675.1 uncultured Draconibacterium sp. | reverse complement strand
GATTGCGGGGGTTATTTGGAAACTGCCTTAATGCTTGAAGTAGGCCACCCGCCGGGGGCCCCGCTGTTCCAGATGTTCGGCCGGTTCCGTTCGCTGTTTGCTTTCGGGGATGTATCGCTTGTGGCGCGCATGGTCAATACCATGTCGGCCCTTGCAAGCGGATTCACCATCCTCTTTTTATTCTGGACCATCACCATGATCGCCAAAAAGATTGCCCTGAAAAGCGGTGAAATGACAAAAAATAAAATGTGGACGATCATGGGGGTAGCTCTGGTTGGTTCCCTGGTTTACACCTTTTCCGATTCCTTCTGGTTTTCGGCAGTTGAAGGGGAGGTGTATGCGATGTCGTCGTTTTTTACCGCCATCGTCGTGTGGGCCATCTTTAAATGGGAGGAGCACGCCCTGGAAAAGCATGCCTATCGCTGGCTGATCCTGATCGCTTACCTGATGGGGCTTTCCATCGGGGTCCACCTGCTCAACCTGCTGGCCATTCCTGCGATCACCTTTGTTTATTACTTTAAAAAATACCCGAACCCTAAATGGAAGGGAGTTGCCATGACAGCGATCCTATCGGTGCTGATCCTGGCGGTGGTCATGTACCTGATTATTCCCTGGATCATCAAACTGGCCGGGCTTTTTGAACTTTTCTTCGTCAATTCCATCGGGCTTCCCTTCAACTCAGGAACGGTTATTTATTTCGTCCTGCTCATCGGTTTGATCATCTGGGGACTCCATTATACACGTAAAATGGGGAAACCGGTGTGGAATGCCATCATCCTGGCTTTTACCTTCATCGTGATCGGGTATTCATCCTTCCTGATGCTGGTAATACGCAGCAACGCTGATACGCCCATTGATGAAAACAATCCTGAGAATGCCATGTACCTGCTGGCCTATCTGAACCGGGAACAATATGGCGACTGGCCGCTGTTAAAGGGTCAGTATTACAATGCGCCGGTTGTTGACCGTGCCGACGGCAACCCGGTATATGCAAAAGATACCAAAACCGGGAAATATATAGTCACCGACAGCCGGGAAAAAGTCATCCCTGTATACGATGAAAGGTTCACGACCATTTTCCCGCGCATGTGGGATCAGTCGGAGCCACGATTTGAGGCTGAATATATCCGCTGGGGAAAAGTGAAAGGTGTTCCGGTGCAGGTTCAGTACGGCGACAGGACCGAGACGCTGAATGTTCCGACATTCGCCGAGAACCTGGCCTTTTTCTGGAATTACCAGCTGGTTCATATGTATTACCGTTATTTTATGTGGAATTTCGCGGGCCGGCAGAATGACATCCAGGGGATGGGCAACAAGCTCGATGGAAACTGGAAAAGCGGCATCCGCTTTATGGATGAAATGCGGCTTGGGCCCCAGGATGTGCCCGAAAGCAGAAAAAGCAAGGGTGACAACAGCTTTTACTTCCTGCCGCTGATCCTTGGGCTGATCGGTATTTATTTCACCCTGCGCCACGACAAGCAAAGTGCCTGGGTGGTTTTTCTCCTGTTTGTCATGACCGGGATTGCCATTGTTTTATACCTGAATTCGCACTCGCCGCAACCCCGCGAACGCGACTATTCCTTTGCCGGCTCGTTTTATGCATTTGCGATATGGGTCGGCCTGGGTATCATGCAACTCGAACGATGGATAAGCAAGCTGACCGGGTCGAAAATTGCCATCGCCCTTTCGGTTGTTTTTGGCCTCGGGGTGGCAACCCTCATGGCACAACAGGGCTGGGATGATCATGACCGCTCGGGACGGTACACCGCCCTGGCTGTTGCTGAAAACTACCTGAATTCGTGTGCGCCGAATGCCATACTTTTTACCAACGGGGATAACGATACCTTCCCCCTGTGGTATGCCCAGGAGGTGGAAGGTATCCGTACCGATGTGCGTGTGGTCAACCTGAGCCTGCTTAACACCGAGTGGTATATCGATCAGATGAAACGCAAAGCATATGAATCGGATCCGGTCCCGTTTTCACTTACCAAAGACAAATACCGCCAGGGGAGTCATGATGTTACGTACCTGATAGAAGATGAGGGATTAAAGAACACCTACATTGATGTGAAGGCCCTTTTCAGCATTATAGCCGAAGATGACACCCGGCT
>CAZPWZ010000569.1:0-2119 GCA_964590675.1 uncultured Draconibacterium sp. | reverse complement strand
GTCTTGGTCTGGCCTTCAAACTGGGGGTTGTGCACCTTTACCGATATGATGGCGGTAAGGCCTTCCCGGAAATCGTCGCCGTTGATGTCGAACTTCAGCTTTGCGAGCATCCCGGTCTTGTCGGCATAGCTCTTCAGGGTACGTGTAAGCGCCCTGCGGAAGCCCGCCAGGTGGGTTCCTCCTTCATGGGTGTTGATGTTGTTCACATAGGCGTGAATGTTTTCAGAAAAGGAGGTGTTGTATTGCATGGCGATCTCCAGGGGAATGTTATTCCGCTCTCCTTCCATACAAATCGGATCCGGGATAAGTTTCTCCCGGTTCGCATCCAGGTAACCGATAAAATCACTGAGACCGTCTTTCGAAAAGAATATATCATTGATAAAGTTCCCGCTATCGTCTTTTTCACGCTCATCGGTCAGCGTGAGGGTGATGCCTTTGTTCAGGTAGGCCAGCTCACGCAGCCTGGAACTGAGGATCTCGTAGTCAAATTTTTCAACGATGAAGATTGAATTATCCGATTTGAAGGTGACCTGCGTACCGTTATGTTCTGTATCTCCAATGGTTTTTACCGGATAGAGTGGTTTTCCGAAGGCATATTCCTGCTGATAAATTTTCCCGTTGCGCCGCACGACTACACTTAACAAAGAGGAGAGTGCATTGACGACTGAAACGCCCACCCCGTGAAGACCTCCCGAAACCTTATAACTGTCCTTGTCAAACTTACCGCCTGCATGAAGTACCGTCATGACCACCTCCAGGGCAGACTTCTGTTCCTTTTCATGAAAATCGGTAGGGATCCCGCGGCCATTATCGAGAACGGTCACCGAATTATCAGGGTGAATTGTTACATCAATCCGGTTACAATAACCAGCAAGGGCTTCGTCAATTGAATTGTCAACAACTTCATAAACAAGATGATGCAGTCCTTTTACATTGATATCGCCAATGTACATCGCCGGGCGCTTACGCACTGCCTCCAACCCTTCAAGTACCTGTATGTTATCTGCAGTGTAACCCTGGCTGGCAATTTCTTTTTCTATGTCTGTCATAATCAATCATTTATAATAAAATATTTCCAAGCAAATGTACGACTTTTTCCTGTATAAAAACAGAAGATAACATCAATAAAATCAAGGATTTTATTAACAATTTCCGGTTAAAAAAGGAGCAGTTTTTCCCGGATGATTTCGGCCGATCGTCCGTCGCCAAATCCATCGCGCTGAGGTGCCTGCGGAAGGTCGCTGCCGGCGGCCTTTTCAATGAGTTCAGGGTCGCTTCCCGTGATGATATTCCATTCATCGTGGAGTGTTTCGATCCATTCCGTTTCAGTGCGGAGGGTGATGCATTGTTTTTTCAGGAAATAGGCCTCCTTCTGCAGACCGCCTGAATCGGTCATTACCTTGGTGGCATCCATGGTCAGTTTCATCATCTGGAGATACCCGACCGGGTCGATGACATGTACATTATCCGGAATGGTATACGATGTCTGGAGGATTTTTCTTGTCCTTGGATGAATCGGCAGCACGATTTGATGATTGATCCTGGCAAAGGCAAGCAATATGTTTCTCATATTCTCAGGATAGTCGGTATTTTCGGCCCTGTGAATGGTGGCAAGCATGTATTGCGGCGGAATTCCCGGTGTTTGGTATTTGTCCGGATCGCGCATTATCCGTTCCCGGTAGTATAATACAGAGTCAAACATCACATCCCCGGTAAACCAGGTGATGCCGGCCAGTCCTTCGTGAGTGAGGTTGTCGATGGCCGTTTGGGTAGGCGCAAAAAGCATGTCAGCGATCCGGTCGGTCACGATCCGGTTGATCTCCTCCGGCATGGCCCGGTTGAAGCTGCGCAGGCCGGCTTCGACATGGGCGAGCGGGATATGCAGCTTGGTTGCAGCCAGTGCGCCGGCGAGTGTCGAGTTGGTATCGCCGTAAACCAGGGTGCAGTCCGGTTTTTCCCTGATCAGCACATCCTCGATTCCTTTCAGCATGAGGCCTGTTTGTTCGGCATGACTGCCTGAACCTACCTCCAGGTTATAGTCGGGCAGGGGGATGCTCAGTTCACGGAAGAACACATCCGACATATTCTCATCGTAATGCTGGCCTTTTTCGCACATCGG
>CAZPWZ010000568.1:0-2122 GCA_964590675.1 uncultured Draconibacterium sp. | reverse complement strand
GGGTGCGGCTTCGTGTTTTTTCCCGTCGGTTTCTGTTGGCGCAAAGGCGAGGGTAGCACAGTAAATCGACGGATTTTCCTTGAGGAATTTTGTCAGGACCGGAGGCATATCGGCTGGCTTTAGCATTTTCCCCCTCAGTTCTTTGGCCAAATCCTCCAGGGCATATTCGACGGTTGCCCTTTTGCAGGCATCGGGAAGTGTCATCCACGACTCGTGATAATGAACCACCTTCCACCCTGAATTCCCGCGCTGCCACAGCCAGGTTTCAACAAGATATTTTTCAGTGACATCATCCTCCTTCGAGATGGCTTTTTCCTTCATGATTCCTATCCATGCTGCAGCATCAGGTGCAAATACCATTGTCCTTGCAGATAACGGATCCATTTGCTGACTTTTTATCGTTCCATAAGCGCTTCGGAAAAGTGAAAAGATCTCCTGCGACGAAAACGCCATGCCCCCCGTCATAAAAACGGCGGTACTGTCATCGCTGAGCCATTGAAACGTTGAATCTGCAGTGGCTGTTTCGGCAAAGTGCATAATCTGGTCCATCATGATGTTAATGGTATCGCTGATCGCGAGTTTTTCCTGTTCTCCGAATTCTTTGGTATTTTTACAGCCTGTAATCCAAACTAAGCCCACAAGGAGTAAAAGGGTGATGCGGTTAAGAAACTTTTTCATAATTGAGGTTTTTATTTAACTGTTAAAATTAATAAAAATCCGGTCGCTGCCACCAAACTTTTTTCAACTCCGGCAAATGGAATTTCAAATCAGTGGTCATATGGAATCACCATGATAAAAATTCCCGTGCTGAATGAACATTGTTGATGTGGATATTTCATTGTATCTTTGCAAAAAATTACACGTGAACGAACAAATGGAGTACAACACCACCCGCGAGATGATGTTGATCCCGGAATATGGCCGGAACATACAAAACATGATACAGTATATCTGTACCATCGAAGACCGTGAAAAACGGAATAAAGCTGCTAAATTTATTGTGAATGTCATGGGCCAGATGCACCCGACCGTCAAAGAATCGGGGGATTTCAAGCACAAGCTCTGGGATCATATGTTCATCATTGCAGATTTCAAACTGGATGTGGATGCACCCTATCCCCCACCCCCGCCGCTGTCGCTGAGCACAAAACCGGAACATCTCTCCTATCATGACAAGGAAATTGAATTCAAGCATTATGGTAAAAACATCGCCCTGATGATTGAGAAGGCGACCGAGTATGAAGATGGTCCCGAGAAGGATGCACTGGTTCATGCGATCGCCAACCACATGAAAAAATCGTACCTGAACTGGAACCGCGAATCGGTGAATGATGAGCTCATTGAAAAACACCTGAATATTCTGTCCAAGGATCTTTTGAAGTTAAACCAGGATTTCAGGTTTACCCACACCAACGACATTCTTGCCCAGAACCAGAAACGCAAACCATTCCGCCAGGGTCCTGACCGGAATTTCAACAAGCAGGGCACCTTTCAAAAACCGAACTTCAACAGTCAGCGCGGCCGGAATAAACCCCAATGAGTTCCTTTGAAATCATCGGAGGAAAAAAACTAAGTGGTGAAATCACCCCCCAGGGCGCCAAAAATGAAGCCCTGCAGGTAATATGCGCCTGCCTGCTCACTGCTGAAAAAATCACCATCCACAATGTTCCCGACATCCGGGATGTGAACAAGCTCATCGAGCTGCTTCAGGCTTTTGGCGTGCGCGTCGGGAAAACCGGCAAATCGTCATACACCTTTGAGGCCAGGGAGATCGATTTCGACTATTTACGCACGAGTGAATTTCATGATAAGGCAGGAAGCCTTCGCGGGTCCATCATGATCCTGGGTCCCATGCTGGCCCGGTATGGAAAGGGTTTTGTTTACATCCCCGGAGGTGACAAGATCGGCCGCAGGAGGCTGGACACCCATTTTACCGGGCTGCAGAAGCTCGGGGCTGATTTTGAATACCACCAGCAGGAACAACTTTTCAGCGTGATCGCCCCCGATCTAAGGGGTGCGTACATGTTGCTGGATGAAGCCTCCGTCACCGGTACAGCCAACCTTATTATGGCTGCCGTGATGGCCCAAGTGCAAGCCGCGGGCATCTTGCGCATTGGCCTTG
>CAZPWZ010000567.1:0-2125 GCA_964590675.1 uncultured Draconibacterium sp. | reverse complement strand
ACCTACAAAGGCTGTAAGGTTGATATCGTCGAGGGTTTCGCGGCCCGAGATGGGATCGGTCATATGCACATCCTTCACATCAAAGCCTGCAAGATACAGCGCCCAGGCCATGTCGCGGTCGCGGTTCACCCCCTTTTCACGGATGATGGCCGCACGTATTCCGGATGTGGATCGCTGCCGTGGATCGATTCCGTAAGAGGCGGATTTTCCGGTAAAGGATTTATTGAACCTGAATTTCAGCGGCTGCTGCTTGTAGTTCGTGAACCTTTTCAATGCAAGCGCTTCGCCCGATTGTTTCCGGTCAAGCAGGTATGAGGTCCGGAACCAGGTATCGCGCAGGGAATCAATATCAAAGGAATGATTTTCAAGTCCATTGGTGACCGTGATCGATCGTTCCGGGTGAATTGTGCCGATCCTGACAAATTCAACCCGGGCCAGCTTCATGATCTCCAGCACGGCATCCAAATTTTTAACCTGGATGACGATCCCCGGATTCTCACTGAAGAGGAGCCTGATACTGTCGCGCTCCTCCATCTGCGACAGGTCGGCGTCAATCCCGAGATTTTCGTTGGCAAAAGTCATCTCGAGCAAGGTGGTGATGAGTCCTCCGGCCGAAATATCGTGACCTGCCAGGATAAGGTTTTCGCGAATCATCTGCTGCACGGCATCAAAAGCCCTCGTAAAATATGCTGCATCCTTTACCATGGGCGCCTCATTGCCAATGGTATTCACAACCTGTGCAAAACTGCTTCCCCCATACTTCAGCGAATCCCTTGAAAAATCGATGTAAAGCAGCTGCGAATCAGGCTCATTGATCAGAACCGGGCTGATCACTTTTTTCACATCCGAAACTTCAGCAACCGCAGAAATAATAACCGTTCCCGGAGACAATACCGTTGTGCCGTCAGGGTACTTCTGGGTCATGGACAATGAATCCTTCCCCGTTGGAATGTTGATGCCCAGTTCGATGGCAAAATCGCTTACTGCCTTCACGGCGCTGTATAGCCGCGCATCTTCACCCGGATTTTTGCATGGCCACATCCAGTTTGCTGAAAGTGACACGCCCTTCAATCCATGGGTCAAGGGAGCCCAGATCAGGTTGGTAAGCGCTTCGGCTATGGCAAGTCGTGAACCGGCAACCGGATCGATCATGGCTGCGACCGGTGCGTGGCCGATGGAGGTTGCAATGCCGCTGGTTCCGGTGTAATCGAGGGCGACAACACCCAGGTTATTCAGCGGAAGTTGAATGGTGCCACAGGTTTGCTGCTTCGCAATCTTTCCGGAAACTGCCCGGTCAACCTTGTTGGTCAGCCAATCCTTGCAGGCTACTGCTTCCATCTGCAAAACAGATTCAAGATAGGTTGCAAGCAGGTTTTGCTTATAGGTAAGCTGGGAATAGATTGTCGGGTACGACAAATCCCTGATGATTGTTTTGGGTGGTTTTCCGAAGAAGTCCTCCAGCCTGAGATTGATGGGCTTGCTGTCATTCTTCCTATCATGAAAAACCAGCACATGATCAGCAGATGTATGGCCGGCCTCATATAACGGAGCCCGTTCACGGAGGGCGATTTCCTCCAGCATGTGAAGATCCTTATCGTTGATCACGAGGCCCATGCGCTCCTGTGATTCATTGCTGATGATCTCCCTGGATGATAATGTTGGATCGCCAACCGGCAGGGCGTCAATATGGACTGTTCCGCCGGTATTTTCGACCAGTTCAGAGAGAGAATTGAGGTGCCCCCCTGCTCCATGGTCGTGGATGGAAACAATGGGATTCTGGTCCATCTCGGTCATCGCCCTGATGGCATTGAAGACCCGTTTCTGCATTTCCGGATTTGACCGCTGCACGGCATTCAGTTCAATGGCATTGCCGTATTCTCCGGTTGCAACCGACGAAACGGCGCCTCCACCCATGCCGATCCGGTAATTATCGCCGCCGAGTACGATGATATGCTGACCACCTTCAGGATTTTCCTTAATGCTGTCGGATTTCCTTGCAAAACCGATCCCACCGGCCTGCATGATGACCTTGTCAAAACCATATGTCTTGCCGTTTTCCTCATGTTCAAAGGTAAGCAGCGAACCGCAGATCAGCGGCTGGCCAAACTTATTGCCAAAATCACTT
>CAZPWZ010000566.1:0-2136 GCA_964590675.1 uncultured Draconibacterium sp. | reverse complement strand
TTTGTTTGCCAGGCATAAAATCCAGCCATCGCAACGACTTTCAACGGGCCGTCCTGCCCCAGGGTTTTTCCTGCTGATAAATCAAAATACCAGGTGGGTGCATCCGTGTACCGCGCGGCCCCATAAGCGGATGAAGCTGGTATCCGGTAGCCGATCCTCCCGGCAAGATGGATATGCTTCCGCCATTTATTAAAAAGCTGGATCACCATGTTCATGTAAAAATCGCCATCGGTTTTCCTGTCATAATAATTCTCATAATATACATGACGCATCGTTTTGGTGGCATGATCCACCTGGAACCATTCGACAGGTATATAGCTCACATCAAGTGAGACTGCATTTTTTGCTATGCAAAAATTACCGGTAAGTTTCAGGTTTTGCGTATTATCCCCTTTACTGAAATGAAAATTGCCTGTCATGCCGACCGAGGTAACGCTGTCGATGCTTCCGTTGCCGATCTCCGGCACAGGTAATGCATTGGGTCCAAAGTAACCCGGGGAATAGATAAGGTAACGTGTCCAGTGTGTTACACCGTCCCAATTCACATTATTTGCCCACCAGTCGAGGGTCTGTGCGTGGAGATTTACACAAAAAAAACAGGAAAGGGCGAGCAGGTATCGGCGCATGTGGGTTTTGATTGGGGACGAAGGTAATTTGCTTTTGAATGCATTAGTCAAAAAACAGGAGCAGCAAAATAAGAAATGTAATGCATTACTCATTGTGCCACACGCGGGGTGTAGAAGGCCAGTAGCAGTGCAGCTCCGAATGCAATCCAGAAACCGATTCCGAAGAAGCTGGTAAGTTCGCTGGCAGAAACAAAACGACCGCCAACGCTACGGGAGTTCAGGTAAAACCATCCCACCATGGAGAGCAGGGTCAGCAGGGGGATCCAGGTCCACAGCAGCCTTCCTGGTATATCATTTCTCCTTAAACAACCAATGAGCAGCAGGATAGCCGAAAGCGGGATAAGGAGCCAGATATATTTTACTACAAGATCCCAGGTTTCGCGGCTTTCACTTTTAACCATTACGATCCGAAAGGCGCTTGGCATACCAATTGAGCCGAAGTTCAGCCAGGGAAGAAAGAAACATACGAGGAGGGTGATCGACAAAATGATGGTATAAGATTTCCTGTCCATACACGTATACTTTCAGAAATTGAAGACCTCTTTTTGTTCCGTTATGACCGAATCTTCCTTAAGTTAAGAAACCTTGGTCAATTCTCAACTTAAAAACACACAACCAATATCTTTACGTCATATTTAAACATGACTATTCAATCTATTTGTGTTTGCGGGGCAGGTACAATGGGCAGTGGTATTGCACAGGCGGCCGCCCAGGCCGGCATCCGCACGATTTTGTATGAATTGAACCCGGCTATGCTGGAAAAGGCGGTTGAGGCGATCAATAAGAACCTGCATCAACTTACAGAAAAAGGAAAGATCGGGTCTGGTGACAAAGAAAATATCCTCCGAAGGATCCGGTTTACCGGGGACATCAGTGAATGTATTGCAGACCTGGTCCTGGAAGCCATCGTGGAAAACCTGGAAATAAAAATTACGCTCTTTACTCAACTGGCCGCCCTGAACAGTTCCGAAACCATTCTGGCCAGCAATACTTCCTCGCTTCCGGTGACATCAATAGCTGAAAGGATCAGCCATCCTTCAAGAATTGCAGGCATGCATTTCTTTAATCCTGCTACGATCATGAAACTGGTGGAGGTGATCCGGACGCCGCACACAAACATGGAAACGATCACAGCATTATCTGACCTGGCAAAGCGCATGGGAAAGGTTCCCGTCATTTGTACGGATTCACCCGGGTTTATCGTTAACCGCGTGGCGCCGCCATTTTATATTGAGTCTTTACGCATTGCTGAACAGGGTGAAATGGATATCGCCGCTATCGATAATTTGCTGGAGGCTACAGGTTTTAAACTAGGACCTTTCAAACTGATGGACCTTATCGGTAACGATGTAAACTACGCTGTGAGCTGTTCGGTATTCGACCAGCTTGGACAACCCGAAAGACTAAAACCTTCCTTCCTGCAGGAAGAAAAAGTAAAGACCGGCAAACTCGGCAGAAAGACCGGCGAAGGATACTATTCATATTAACTCAATATTCAGCTTCATGGTTC
>CAZPWZ010000565.1:0-2142 GCA_964590675.1 uncultured Draconibacterium sp. | reverse complement strand
TGACTCCGTCACTGGGTACGATTGATCCATTGCTGGTGCGCATTTTAACTTCATCCCGATGCTGATCCATGAACCAGTCGGGAAGTCCGGCACCACGATATTCAGCAAGGATAAAAGGTCCGGGTTTCAGGATACACATCAGTCCATGATCCTGGCATCGCTTCAGCCAGCCTGCCAGGTCGCGCTCCGGGCAAGAAATTCCGCTAAAATCAAAGACCGACTCCATTGATTCGTGCCACGCCCACGGCACGTAGGTACTTACAGTGGTCAAACCCGCCTCCTTTGCTGCTTCCAGGTGTACATCCCATAACGCGCGCCTTATCCTGAAATAATGGATCTCCCCGGCGTTCAGAAACACTTTTTTATCGTCGCAATAAAAGTTATCGTCTTTAATATTGAATTTCATTTGTCACTTGTCATTTATCATTTGTCACGTTTCTTTGCCTGAGCAGTTCTTTAATTTCATGACTCCGCTTTTCAGTGAGAGAGTATTTCAGTACAAAGAAAATCGAGAACAGGCTCAATAGCAATGGGAGTCCGATCTCGACCACACGCATCATCAACAGGGTATATGGGGTTTGCGTTGTGAGCGGAACGATGTTGCTTTCAATGGCAGCAAGTTCCTTCTTTAGAATTGCCGGCGGAGATGCCGGGCTCATGGTTGACAGGCTGTTGTTGACACCGACAATCTTCCGGATGAGCATTTTATAATGGGTTTTGCTGTTTTTGGTCGCAATTGATTTTTCAGCCAGGTGCGACATGAGCTCAAAGGAATTTATCCTGGCTTTTTCAAGTTTGGTACGAAGTGTCAGTGGAATTGCCGTTTTAACAATGGTATCAATCTCTGAGGCCTTTGCCTGAGTTCCCGTTTTTTTCATTTGAACCTGCAGATTTTCAATGTCCCTGACCGTTGAATTTGTGGTGATCAGGGCATCTGCCAGCAGGTTTTTCTTCCGGTTATTATAGATGATCCTTGTCTTGTCGTCCGGTTCCTTCATTTTGAGTATTTCATTTTCAAGATAAATCAAATATTCTTTTGTCTCCTTCAGAGCCTCATCAGTTTGTGTTCTGGTATTCCCGATCCACTCATAACTGGCAGAGGACAACCCCTTGTAGTCCTCCCAGTAATTTAACTTTGTTTGTAATTCCCTTACACTGCCCTGTATCTTATCGACTCTGGTGACCTGGGTTTCATCAAACATGGTAAAAACGATGAGCACGCCGGTAACAAAACTGGCAAGGGCGGTTCCCATTTTTATAAACCACCAGAACACTGAATAATAACTCCCCTCCGACCGGTATCCCGTTTTTAATTCATCTTCATCACAGATATCCCCAACCATCGAGGATCCGAGGGTAAAGAAGAAAAGCATGCCCGCAGAAAGCAGAATCGTTGGAATGATGATCAAATAGGGATAGGCAGGGTTATAACATACTATCTTTGAAAGCTGAGCCAGGCTCATGAGTAAAATGGCCACAACGAGGGTATTCCGTTTCCCAAGTTTCGGACTGATCCAGTTGAGCGGAAAAACAGCAACCAGTCCGGTGATGGCCCAAATGGTACCATTAATTCCGAGCAGGGTGGCACCTGCCACTTTATCTCCTCCCAGGACATAAAATATGGGAATATATGAACCCAGCAGGCTGACGAAATTGAATCCCATGGCCAGGGTAAAAATGGTCAGGGTCAGCATGATGAAGTTCCTGTTGCTGGCGGTTTGCTTCATGTCCTTCCAGAAGGCTGTTTTTTCATGTTTTGCTGCTTTAACAAAGCCTGGTTCCTTTAACTTGAAAAACCACCAGAAAGAGAGTGGGATCAGGATGGCCGCTATGAGTAAGGAAACATAACGCATTCCATCGGCCTCATTGCCTCCCGGTCCTTTGAAAATTTCCATGCTGGCAAGGGCAAAAAGCCAGGGTGTACTCATGGCAAAGAGATTACCTACGAAGCTTTTGGCGCTGAACAAACGGGTGCGTTCATGGTAATCTGTTGTCAACTCCATTCCCAGGGCGCCGTGAGGTATTTCAAAAATATTGCATGCAGTAAAAAACAACAGGAGTGTGAACAGGATATAGGAAAGTTGAAACCACTGGAATCCTGCTTCCGACGGGAACCAGGTGCGGACCATATCGCCCTTGGGA
>CAZPWZ010000564.1:0-2144 GCA_964590675.1 uncultured Draconibacterium sp. | reverse complement strand
TCTTGACATTGTGCCTTCCCGTTCGCGGCTTACCGGTTGATTGACACGATAATGCTTCCTGATCCATTCGGCGCTGTAGTCATGCTGGTTGAACGCGCATATCTGGACCTTGTAAACATATTCATCAGGCATTACTGGTACCGGGGCGACTTGCTGAGGAACAGGCCGTGGCTGAACCTGCTGCCGTGGTGGCGGGTAAACCGCCGGGACAACCGGGTATGGATAATCCAGCACGTTCGGTGATTTTTTGGGCCCCTTGCCGCTCAGGTTGATGGCCACCCCGAATGCAAGGTAATCAACAATATCAAACCGGTAACCACTTACCGTATTATCAACCTTATCCGACAGAAAGGTCCGGAAGGTCCATTCAACACTAACCTGGAACCTTCTGTTGATATTATAAATCCCTCCAAACCCCAAAGGAAGCACCACGGCAGAATTGACGAAAGTGTTCAGGTCGATTGAATCAGACGGGTAAACCTTATCCAGGATCTTAGAATACCAAACGGCATATCCAACGCCTGCAGTGCCGTATACAAAAAAACGCCTGGAAGGTTTGTTTGGTGAAAAAAGGTTGGAAAAGTTGATCGTCGTATTCAGGTTTGCATCAACAAAAAGCCCGGTGAAGGCCAGGTTCGCCGGAGCACCCTCAACGGTAACAGGTTTTGAACCATTCAATCCTCCCATTAACAGTTGAAAACGCAGACCGAATACATTCGAAATGTTATATTGGGTAAAGATGCTTCCCGCCAGGCTGACACTGTTTTTAGGCAGGTATTTGCTTTCATTCAAATCCCCATAATAAAAATCAGGACCGAAAGTAACACCTATGTACCAGTTCCGTGCCAGTGACGGCGCTTTTTCCTTGCCCGTATTCTGGGCAAACATCAGGGTTGGAATAAGCAAGAACAGAATAACAAGACGCATTACAGGCAAATTAATAAAGCAATATCAATTGAAGTTCTGATTTATTATGCTAATGTATCAAAAAAAGTAGTTTCCATATCATTCTGTCAACATCTTTATCAACAGTATTTAAACAAAAGCCCCGCCTCTAATACAGGCAGGGCCATTAATCTTAAGAAGATATCGATGTTTATCGATAATATTTAAAGTCCTTGCCAAGATATTTTGCCGTATTCCCAAGCTGTTCCTCGATACGCAGCAATTGGTTGTACTTGGCAATCCGGTCGGTACGACAGGCCGAACCGGTTTTGATCAGCCCGGTGTTTAGCGCAACAGCCAGATCGGCAATCGTGACATCCTCTGTTTCTCCTGAACGGTGGCTCATCACAGCGGTGTAGCTGTTCCTGTATGCCATATTCACGGCATTGATCGTCTCACTTAATGTACCGATCTGGTTAACCTTGATCAGGATCGAGTTCGCAACACCCTTTTTGAATCCAAGAGCCAGACGATCAACATTGGTAACAAAGAGATCATCGCCAACCAGCTGAATTTTATTGCCCATCTCCTTGGTCATCAGTTTCCATCCGTCCCAGTCATCCTCGGCCATGCCGTCCTCGATCGAGATGATCGGGTAACGTTTCGCTCAGTCCTTCCAGAAAGCAACCATCTCCGACGGAGTCAGCTTATCACCGGTCGACTTTTTCAGGTGGTAAACATTTTCCTCCTGGATAAAATACTCGGATGAAGCAGGGTCAAGGGCGATACAGATATCCTTGCCTGGCTCATAACCTGAAATTTCGATGGCCTTCATGATAACCTTCAGTGCCTCTTCATTCGATTTGAGGTTTGGCGCGAAACCACCTTCATCACCTACGTTGGTAGAATACTTTCCCTTCTTCAGGACACCCTTCAGATTATGAAACACTTCAGCACCCATGCGCAAGGCCTCGGCGAACGACGTCGCCCCCACCGGCATGATCATGAATTCCTGGAAATCGATAGAATTGTCGGCATGTGATCCTCCGTTGAGAATGTTCATCATGGGGATGGGCAAGGTTTGAGCTGAAACACCACCGATATAACGATAAAGCTCCTGGCCGGTTACCTGCGCACCTGCATGTGCAGCCGCAAGCGATACGCCAAGGATGGCATTTGCACCCAGCTTTGCCTTATTGGGGGTGCCATCCAGCTCGATCAGCCTGTTATCGATCTCTATCTGGTCGGTCACAAACATA
>CAZPWZ010000563.1:0-2145 GCA_964590675.1 uncultured Draconibacterium sp. | reverse complement strand
CCGGGAATATCTGGATTGGTACCTATACCCAGGGTGTGTTTAAATTTTCCGGAAATATATTCACCCATTATACTGAGGATGAAGGGCTTGGTAGTAATACAGTAAACAATATTTTATCGGATAAAAGCGGAAACCTTTGGATTGGTACCAGGTTGGGTATTTCCCGATTGAATAGGGATGGCAAATCTTTGACGAATTTCAGCAAGAAGGCGAGCGTAAGCGAAAATGTAGTGAGTGGTTTACTTGAGGATAAACTCGGGAATATTTGGTTTGGCTCCAATGCCGGATTCGGCGTCATGAAATATGACGGAAAGAATTTTTATCAGTATACAGTGCAAGAGGGCCTGGTTGATAATTCAGTATGGGACATCACTGAAGATAAAAGCGGGAACATCTGGTTCGGTACTGCAGGTGGGGGTGTTTGCAGGCTCAACCCCGATGGTACAAGTTTCACCCATTTTACTGAGAAGGAGGGAATGAGCAATAATTATGTGGTTCGTATTACCGAAGATAACAGTGGCAACATGTGGTTCGCTACCAGGGGCGGAGTTACAAAATATGATGGGAATAGGTTCACCCATTTTACTGAAAAAGAAGGGCTGGGGAATAACTCGGTGTTATCGGTTCAGCAGGATATAACCGGAGATCTCTGGTTTGCCACTTTTGGCGGCGGAGTTACCAGGTTAAGCCGCGATGGCAGCAAACTTACGCATTATACCGACAGGGAAGGTCTTGGCGGGAATGATGTAACCAATGTTTTTCCCGATAAAAGCGGCAATCTCTGGTTTACAAGCTATGGTCTCAGCAGACTTTCTTTATCGGCCCTTACCGGGAAGAGTCCTGTTATATTTAAAAACTACGCCGTTGAAGATGGTTTCTTAGGGGTTGCAGTCGGGCCTGGTGCCATCCATGAAGATCCCCGCGGGACAATCTGGTTCGGAACTACCGACAGGCTGACTGCGTATCATCCCGAAGGAGACCTGACTGATACCATTCCCCCCTGCATCCAGTTAATGAGCATTGAATTATACAATGAAAGCATCCCCTGGGCAATTTTCGAACAAAACCAGGATACTGTGATGGTACTCGGTAATGGAGTACACGTGCAGGGTATCAGTTTCGACAGTCTGTCGAAATGGTATTTTTTACCGGAGGATTTAAGTTTGGCATTTAACAATAATTTTCTGACTTTCAATTATATCGGCATTACTCAGAAGGGACCTAAAAAAGTAAAATACCAGTATAAGCTGGATGGTTTCGACGAAAACTGGAGTGCAATTACCAGCCGTACTGAAGCACCATATGGCAACCTGCCACACGGAACTTACACGTTTAAAGTAAAGGCAGTAAATGGTGACGGTTATTGGAGCAATGAGTTCAGCTATCCCTTTACAATCCGTCCGCCTTGGTTTAAAACAATCTGGTTCCAGGCCCTTTCCGTCCTGTTCATCTTCATTTTATTATATGCACTTCACATTTGGCGTACAGCTTCTCTCCGGCGTCGTCAGAAAAAACTTGAGAAAATTGTTGAAAGGAGAACCGCCGAAGTAGTGCGCCAGAAAGAAGAAATCGAATGCCAGAAGGAAGAGGTTGAATGCCAGAAGGAGGAATTGGAGATCACATTGGATAAACTGAGACAAACCCAGGCGCAACTCATCCAGTCGGAAAAGATGGCTTCACTGGGGATGCTTACGGCGGGCATCGCCCATGAGATAAACAACCCGGTGAACTTTATCAATTCCGGGGCCATCAGCCTTCAAAAGGATTATGAGGAGCTTCAGGATATACTGCAAGCCATGGAGCAGTTCAGCCCGGAAACGCAAAAAATTGCTGAAGAAATGGGCATGGAAGAACTCATGAAGATCATCCCGCAAACCATTGAAGATATTAAAACAGGGGTGCAACGAACCTCGGAGATTGTGAAAGGACTTCGGAATTTCACCCGGATTGATTCATCCGAAATGAAGGAGGCCGACCTGCATGAAGGAATCGACTCCACGCTGCTGCTGTTAAGCAATAAAATAAAGAACCGGATCCGGATATTTAAATCCTATGATGACCGGGTCAGGTTCATCAGGTGCTATCCGGGACCACTGAACCAGGTGTTCATGAACCTGCTGAACAATGCCATTGATGCCATTGACC
>CAZPWZ010000562.1:0-2149 GCA_964590675.1 uncultured Draconibacterium sp. | reverse complement strand
TTTTCCGTAAGGAAAAATGAGCAGGAACAGAACAGCCTGTTGAGAACCTATGCACTTGATCTTGTCTGTATTCCCGGCACAGAGCTCTATTCATTTATCATATCAAGAGTAATTGAGCTGTTCCGTGTCAAATCCGCGGTCATCTCGACCTTTGATCCTCAGACTTCAGAACTGAAAGTGAAATATACCAGTCTGTCGGGAAGCGAAAGTTCACAACTTTCCAAACTGATCGGAAGGAAGATCACTTCAATGAATATTCCCATCTCCGAAGAGCAGCACAAATTAATCTGCAGTGAACCATTTCACCTGATCGGAAGCCTGCATGAAATCTCTTTCGGAGTCATCCCTGAAGTAATAGGGAAGTTGGTCGAATCTTCGCTGGGGCTGGGTTGGTTTATCGGACTTGGTCTTATTTATAAAGAAAAACTGGTCGGAACAATTGTACTGATCGGATCAAAGAATGAGCAGCCCCCCGAAAGGGAAGACCTGAGTTTCTTCTGTAGTATTACAGCCAATGCCGTCGGACGCAAGGTTGCCGAAGAAGCACTGGAAGAAAGCGAAACCAGGTTCAGACAGCTCTTTGATGAAGCACCGGTAAGCTACCAGTCACTCGATAAAGAAGGCAATTTTGTTGATGTTAATCAGGTGTGGCTGAACACATTCGGATATAAACGGAAAGATGTCCTGGGCCGGCATATCAGTGGTTTTCTTAGCGAGGAATCCAAAAAGATTTTTCCCGGAAAATTTGAGGATTTTAAACAGAAAGGGATGCTCGGTTATGAACTTGAGCTGATTAAAAAGGATGGAGACATCCTTCATATTGAAATGGTCGGCAGGATCGGTTATGATCATAACGGTAATTTCAGGCAGACACATTGCATCCTGAAGGACATTACATTACAACGCAAAGCCGAAGAATTAGTAAGAGAGCGTGAAGAGGTATTCGAGGCCATTGCCAACTATACAGCCAACTGGGAATCATGGTTTGACAACAGTGGAAGAATTATCTGGACAAATCCGGCTTCGTTCAGGTATACAGGTTACACGCCCGCTGAAATAATAGATTTACCCGATTACATCAATACATTTGTTGCAGCGCCTGACCGTGAAAGGGTTGCTGCCGTTCTGCGCGAGGCGCTGGAAGGAAAAGACAGCTCCAGTGTTGAGTTCACCTGTATCAGAAAAGATCAGTCAACCTTCAGGATATCCGTTTCCTGGAACCATATCTGTGATAAGCAGGGAAAAGCCCTGGGGATCAGAACCAGCGGCCAGGACATTACCTCATACAGGAATGCGGAAGAAGCGGTTTCATACAGCGAGGGCTTATACAAGCAAATGATTGACAATGCACCGTTTGGTATGCATTTCTATCAGACTGATGACCAGGGGAAACTAATTTTTACAGCTGCCAATCCTGCGGCAGACAAGATCCTGGGGATCGACCACAGTCAGTTTACCGGCCTTGAAATTGAGCAGGCATTCCCTTCTCTGTCAGGCACTGATGTAATTCAGCATTACAAGGAGGCCGCTTTCAGCAATAAAACCTGGGTAACAGAACAGGTTATTTATAATGACAATAAGATTTCAGGAATCTTTGAAGTAAAGGCATTTCAGACGGTGCCGGGTAAGATGGTGACCATATTTACCGATATTACCAAACGGAAAAGGGCTGAAGATGATCTGAAGGAAAACCAGCAACTTTTCGAGGCGCTGGCCAGGGTTTCACCTGTAGGGATTTTCAGAACCGATGCTGATGGTGAAACCACCTTTGTTAATCCTAAATGGATGTCACTGACAGGCCTCAGTTTCTATGACGCATTGGAATCAAAATACCTTACAGCAATCCATCCCGACGACCGGGAAGAGAGAATTGCAGAATGGCGCGAAGCAGTAAAGGATGGCAAAATGGTTACTTCAGAGTACGGCTTTCTTGGCCCCGATGGCAGTATTGTATGGGTCCAGGGAAATGCGGTTCCTGAAATTGCCGATGGTAAAATAAAAGGATATATCGGCACGATTACCGATATTTCAGATTTAAAAAATGCTGAAATAGAATTACGTACGGCCAAAGAGAAAGCCGAAGCAAGCACTCGGCCTAAAACAACTTTTATGAGAAATATTTCCCATGAAACCGTCACCGCGACGACGG
>CAZPWZ010000561.1:0-2155 GCA_964590675.1 uncultured Draconibacterium sp. | reverse complement strand
CGCCGCCGAGGAGGACGTGCTCGATGGCTGCATTCCGGTATTCCGAAATAATGTAGTTCCGCATTTTATCAGGCATATCCTGGCCGCTGCCGCTGCGGCTGAACGATTGGGTGGTGGCCACAGGCGTGGTGATGCCCCTGGTGTTGTAATAGTTGATCAGTTCCTGGAAGCCGGCCTCAAACTGTGAAGGGGTGATGATGAGGAGCTGGTAATTTGATTTCAGGGTGCTTTTTACCGGGTATTGGTTCATCATCCCGGGATTCTGGGCAAACTGCCGGACCCGTTTCAGGGCATTTTCCGAAGAGGTTAGGTTTTTAAGCGCCTGGTTTGCATCAGGATCGGGGGCCGTGGTGATATTGACCGTGACTTTTTTATAGTAGGATACCGATTTTCCCGCGGGATTGTAAATTACCGGGGTAAAAGTAGACAATGCAAAGCCATATCCGTTGAGGTAGGAGGTGGTCAGCCGGCCCGTTGGGGTGGCCGGGTAGTTGCCGGCAAAACGGTAGACTGTTTCATTCCTGAAGAATTTTCCGTCCGATCCCTTTGAAACGGGCTGCATCTGTTGTTGCGGGAAAAGATTAAATGCACCCGGGATGGTGGTCAGCTCTTCGCCGGTGACCGTGATGGAGACGGCTTTTTCGCCCGGGGGAAGCATAAGGGCAACCTGGCTGTAGGGGAGCATGGGCTCGCCCTGGAGCCCGGCCAGCATGGTATTGTCAAGGCTCACCGATTGGTAAAGGCCCTTTTGCTGGATGGTGACCTGCGAAAAGGTAAAGACTTTTTCAACGTTTCCTGCGAACATTGCGACGGCCAGAAGGCAGGAGAGAAATCCGGTAACTAGTTTTTTCATGCGGTTTGAATTTGTTTGAAATACTCACCACCCTGTTTAAGTGGTATTATGCAACTGAAATATAAATGACCTGCGAATATATAGAAAGACAAAATTAATAATAAAAAGGTTGCTTGGCCTCAACAAGGTAAGGAAATTATTCCTGGACCAGGGAGTTGATTGCCAAAAAAAAGGCCGCCTTTCAGGGGCAGCCTTTTTCTCAAAGTATAACAAACAATCCGGTTATTTCACAAGGATTTTCTGTACGACCTTCATCTCGCTGTTCCGGAGGGTCAGGAAATAGATCCCTGAACTGAGTCCTGCGAGGTTGATGTCTTTCCTGAGCTGGCCATTGATGGTGAGATCTTTTTCACTGTAAACAGTCATTCCAAGGTTATTGGTGATGGCAAGGTCGGCAACCAACAGCTTTGCGGCATTCATTTCAAGGGTGAAATTGCCGTTGCCCGGGTTCGGAAATACCGAAACGGTGAGATCCTTTGATTTATCACCGATACCAGTGCATTCATCGAGGAAAGTGGAAACATTTTTCACATTTTCACAGCCATCGGCATTCACAGTCACGGTGAAATCATGTGCGCCAATACCATATTGTGCATAGGTTACGTCGATGGAAGGTGTGGTTTCGCCGCCGGGCATCCAGAGATAGGATGTGGCGCCTGCTGTGGTTGCATCGAGGTTGATGGTCTGATACCAGCAGGCGGTCAATCCCGGGCTGGCTGAAACATTTACGACCGGACCAACCTGGATGTAGGCGGTACGGCTGATGCTCTTCATTTGTCCGCCGCGGATTACCGTGAGCGTGACATCAAAAGTGCCGCAATCGTTATAGGTAACTACCGGGTTCTTATCGGTCGACGTGGCTGGAGTACCACCCTGGAATACCCATTCATAGGTTTCAGGAACACCGATGTAGCCGCCTGATGTTTCATTTTCGAAGGTAACGGGAACACCTTTGGCAACCGTGGTTGAGGTAACGGAGAATTCAGGATTCAGGTCAATGACGCCACGTTTGATACCCTGGAAGATGGACCATTTTTTCACAGTACCGCCGGGGCAGTTACCCTGGCCGGCATCATGATTCTGCAGAAAGGTAATAAATTCGCAATCTTCAATGGGCCAGTCAGGCAGCATGGAAAAGTTGAGTACGACAGTTTGAACATTCCCTGATGTAAAGTCGATCGGGGTGCCGGTCTGATCCGGGACCATCAGGCGGTTTACATGTTCGAGATGGGTCTGACCCTGCCAGTTTTGCATGATATGTGATTGGGTAACAACAAAATGAAGCCTGAGATTGGTGGCAGC
>CAZPWZ010000560.1:440-2155 GCA_964590675.1 uncultured Draconibacterium sp. | reverse complement strand
GCGGTGCGTAATCCACGCAAAATGAAGGGTGCATTTTCCCTGCGGCATAATTCGATGGTCAATCCGGTATAGGTTAAAATCCTTATCTTCGGTTCATTCCCAAATATCTGAGTTAGCCAGGAAATTCTGTGTTCAACGGGAAAAAATGACTTTTTCTCCCCATTCTCTCCGATCCCAATAATAATCTTATCGAACAAGGGTAATGCCCTTCTGATGATAGACTCATGTCCCCGGGTAACCGGATCAAAAGAGCCTGGAAAAACGGTTATTCTTTCCATTCACGTTCCGTTTGGACTGGCAAAGATAAGAAAAAGAGAGTGATTGCAAGGCTATTCAAAGGTGAATGAGATCTGGAAAATTTTCGAATTCACTTTTTCAATGGATTCAGTGTAAATATTATTCTCGCGCTTGAGCACATCCAAAAATCCATACATCATTTTCAGTTCAACGCCAAACTTGAACCATTCATTATAAAAATCAAAACCTACACCTGCAGATGCGTAGAAATCATTCTGGTTAAATTTGACAATCTTCTCATTCCTGTTCTTCTGTTCCCGCTTTTTTGCCTGGGAGGCAAGGTCGAGGGAATATTGGGCCCCGACCAGAACATATGGCCTGAAATTATTATACCTAAATGCTTTATACCTGATTTCCAAAGGAAAATTAATATAGGTAGAGGGGATTTTCTTTGTGATCAGGATCCGTTGAATTGTATCCCCGCCTGCTAAAATGCTGTGCGTTTGCAGATCATAGTTGATGGTGCGGTCCCCGAACGACAGGGAAGGTATAAACCGCAGGTCGAAATGGTCGCCCATGCGCATGTTACCCACGATACTGATCACAAATCCGGGTATCGGCGAAGAGTTGATGGACATTACGCGGGCCGAATCGGGCAGCGGCAGAATATCAGGGATATAGGTTGAATCAAAAACGCGGGTGCTCAGATCGGCAATCGGGCGAACAGTGGCGAAACTCTGGTTCACACCCAGTACAAAACCGAAGTGAAACAAATCCTCATCATAGGTTGGCATGTTCAGCACGACCATCCGCTGGCCTTTCCCTGTGAATGACAGGCACAGGATGATACAAAAAAGGAGAATGGCACTAAATCGTTCGATTTTCAATGAAATGCAGTAGTTTTTTATCTGACTATAAACGATGGATTCCGAATTTTATTTTTCTGCTATGTAGATGGTTGCAATACCCATGCTTAATTTGATCAGTTTGGTGTTTTTCATGCCTTGAGATTCAAGGATCCCGAGGAATTTCTTTCCGGATGGGAAGGCGGCAACCGATTCGGGAAGATAGGTGTAAGCTTTGCTGTTTCCTGAGATCAGCCGGCCCATCATGGGAATTATATGCCGGGAATATATCCCGTAGAGTTGTTTCATCGGGAATGCATGCGGATGTGAAAATTCCAGGATCAGCATAATGCCGCCAGGCCGCAGCACCCTGCGCATCCCCTTCAGCCCCAATTCAAGGTCTTCGAAGTTCCTGACTCCAAAAGCAACCGTAAGGGCGTCAAATGTATTATCGGAGAATGGGATCCGTTCGGCATCTGCCCGGCGCAATGTTATCAGCTGGTCCAGCCCCTTGATGCGAAGTTTCTGTCTTCCCACATCGAGCATTTTCTCAGAGATGTCGATCCCAACTATTTTCTGTGGTTTGACCGATGCGATGGCAATGGCCAGATCGCCTGTTCCTGTAGCGACATC
>CAZPWZ010000560.1:0-430 GCA_964590675.1 uncultured Draconibacterium sp. | reverse complement strand
AGCGACATCAAGGACCGTATGCGGGTTACATGATGCAAGCACCTTCACCAGCCGCTTACGCCATAGGTAATCAATGCCAAATGAAAGAAAGTGATTAAGAAAGTCATACTTTGGTGAGATGTCGTCAAACATCACCCTGACGACCTCTTTTTTAGATGGTGCTGCCATAATAAATTAAGGTTCTGCAATAACAGGGTAACAATGTAAATAAAAAAGGGATTACCCTCGTATAAGATAATCCCTTTTCAGAATCAAGTATGTTTTATGCTCCGAGTTGAAGACGCTTAAATCCGGTCACTGACAGATCCTTATCATTGTCGGCGATATACTGGCGGACAGTTTTTTTAGAATCCTTGATGAAATCCTGGTTTAGAAGGGTCATTTCCTTGAAGAATTTGGTAAGTTTTCCCTGGGCGATCTTTTCCAGCAT
>CAZPWZ010000559.1:0-2157 GCA_964590675.1 uncultured Draconibacterium sp. | reverse complement strand
TATAAATGCTACATCCAGTTCGAAAGTCCAACCAAGCTCAAAGTGCGCGGGTATGTGGGTGTTTCCATGCTCGGGCGAAACACATACTGGACCAAGTCTGTTCCGCCTCAAAATTAGACTATGCCGGGAATTTCCGTCCATGTTGATCAGCTGACCAAAAAGTTTGGTGAAACGCTTGCCCTTGACAATGTCACGTTTGATGTTGGCAGGGGTGAGCTTTTCGGGTTTATTGGTCCCGACGGAGCCGGTAAAACCACCCTTTTCCGCATTCTCACCACCCTGCTTTTATCCGATGCGGGCAGATGCAGTGTGGAGGGTTTTGACGTTGTGAAGGACTACAAAAAGATCCGGAAAATAAGCGGTTACATGCCGGGGCGATTTTCGCTCTACCAGGATCTGACCGTGGAGGAAAACCTGAATTTTTTCGCCACCATCTTCGGTACCACGATCCGTGAAAATTACGACCTGGTAAAAGAGATCTATCAGCAGATTGAACCCTTTAAAGACAGGAAAGCCGGAAAATTATCCGGGGGGATGAAGCAGAAACTCGCATTGTCATGCGCCATGATCCACAAACCCGAGGTGCTTTTCCTGGATGAACCCACTACCGGGGTGGATGCCGTTTCGCGGCTCGAATTCTGGGAAATGCTGAAACGGCTGAAGGCTGCAGGGATCACCATCCTCGTTTCCACACCTTACATGGATGAAGCAAGCCTGTGCGACCGGGTGGCCCTGATGCAGAATGGCCGGATCATGACCATCAGTACGCCGCCGGAGGTCATCCGTAATTATCCTTTGTCGCTGCTTTCGGTCAGGGCAGGCGACATCTACCACTTGCTCGGCGAACTGCGCGATTATCCAGGGGTGCACAGTGTATATGCCTTCGGGCAAACGGCCCACGTTGCCAGTCACCGGGGAGTTATCGACAAAGATACTCTGGCCGGGTTCCTGAAGAAAAAAAATCATGAATCAGTGGAAATTTTACCCATTGAAGCATCGATCGAAGATTGTTTTATGGAATTGATGAATACACCGGCTCCCGGACCAACAAGGCAGGATGAGCCGGGTAAATCACCTGAAATGTCATGATCTCATCCACTGAAAATATCATCACCGTCAGGAACCTCGTCAAGAAATTTGGTTCCTTCGTGGCCAATGATCACCTGACCTTCGAGGTGAAAAAGGGGGAGATCTTCGGCTTCCTCGGCGCCAACGGCGCCGGTAAAACCACCGCCATCAAGATCCTCTGCGGGCTCTCCTACCCCACATCGGGGGAACTGTCCGTGGCAGGCTTCGATATTTACACCCAGCGCGAAAAGGTAAAAAGGAATATCGGGTACATGAGCCAGCGGTTCTCCCTCTACGATGATCTCACGGTTTATGAAAACATCCGTTTTTATGGCGGGATCTATGGATTAAGGAAAAAGGAGATCGATTCACGCGCACACCAGCTGATGCAGCGACTCGGTTTTGAAGATGCCCGCGACAAACTGATCCGCGATATTCCGTTGGGCTGGAAGCAAAAACTGGCCTTTTCCGTCGCCATCCTGCATACACCGAAGGTAGTGTTCCTGGATGAACCTACCGGGGGGGTTGATCCGATCACCCGCCGGCAGTTCTGGGATATGATCTATGAGGCAGCCCACGACGGGATCACTGTTTTTGTCACAACCCACTACATGGATGAGGCTGAATACTGCGACCGGGTTTCCATCATGGTCGACGGGCGCATTGCCGCCCTGGATAACCCGGATAACCTGAAGCGGCAATTCGGGGCACCCTCCATGAACGATGTATTTATAAAACTGGCACGGGCAAAGGAGATGGTATGAAACGGTTCAGGGGATTTGTCATCAAGGAGTTTTACCATATCTTCAGGGATTACCGCACCCTGCTGATCCTCTTTGGCATGCCGGCCGTTCAGCTGTTGTTATTCGGTTACGTGCTCACCAATGAGATCAAGGATGCCAAGATCGCCATTTACGACCCCTCCAGGGATGTAGTGACCCGCCAGATCAGTGAGAAGATCCTCTCCTCGGGTTATTTTATCCTGGAACGGAACCTTAACACGGTGGCCGAAATCGACCCGGCTTTCAGGCAGGGCGAGGTCAAACTGGTGCTGATCTTTGAACCCGGTTTTGCACAAAAACTCGAAAA
>CAZPWZ010000558.1:0-2158 GCA_964590675.1 uncultured Draconibacterium sp. | reverse complement strand
TGAAATGGTACAGGTATAGCGGACACCTCGAAAAGTGTGTTATAGGAACTAAACTTTTGGAGGTGAAAAATGACAACGAAGAAAAAGAGCTACTCGAAACAATTTAAGATTGATGCCGTTAAACTTGTGACCGAGCAGGGTTACAAAGCTTCAGAAGCAGCCCGGAACCTTGGGATACACCCGAATGTTCTGCGGCACTGGGTAAATCGGTTTAAAACCGACAGTAACCATGCATTCCCCGGCAAAGGCCATATGTCACCGGAAAATGAGGAACTGAAACGGCTGCGAAAAGAAAATATGCGCCTTAGAATGGAGCGTGAAATCTTAAAAAAAGCCACGGCCTTCTTTGCCAAAGAGTCAATGTAAGATACGACTTTATCCGGCAGCAACAGAAGGCCTATCCCGTAACTGTTTTGTGCAGGGTTATGGAAGTCAGCCGGAGCGGATACTATCAATATTTGAAAACAGCCCATAATATAAAAATAGATAAGGATTTTGAATTGATGTCAAAGGTTCGGCAGATCAACGGAGAAACCAGACGTTCGTATGGTTCCCGCAGAACATCTGAAAGACTCCGTTCTCAGGGGCATGATGTGGGCCGGTATCGTGCCCGCAGCCTGATGAAAAAAGCGGATGTATCTGTAAAGCATCTCAAGAGGTTCAAAATAACGACGGACAGCAAACATAACCTGCCGATTGCTCCTAATCTTTTGAATCGGAATTTTCAGGTAGATCGACCTGACGCAGTGTGGTGCAGCGACATCTCCTATTTGTGGACTATGGAAGGATGGCTGTATCTGGCGGTGGTAATCGACCTGTATTCGAGGAAAGTTGTCGGTTGGGCCATGAACAGCCGTATGAAGGCATCGCTTGCTACAGAGGCTCTTATGATGGCTTATTGGCGCCGGAAACCGGGAAAGGGATTGATTCATCACTCTGATCGCGGCAGCCAATATGCCGGCAGTGATTATCAGAAACTTTTGGGTACCTATGGCATGATCTGCAGCATGAGTCGAAAGGGCGATTGCTGGGATAATGCCGTTGCGGAGAGTTTCTTTCACAGTTTAAAAACCGAATGGACCGCTGAGATCCTTTATCGTACCAGGAGCGATGCGAGAAGTGATGTGATCCGGTACATCGAGATGTTTTATAACAGCAATCGTCTTCATTCTTACTTGGGATATAAAAACCCGAATGATTTTGAAAAGAGTTTTACATTGGCAAAGGCAGCTTAACCGGGTGTCCGTTTTTACTTGACCAGTTCACATAAACATTTAATTTCATCAGTTAATGCAATCAAAGACGGTGATCCATGCGGTTGTGGTATTGATAGCTGTATTATTTGTAAATCTTTTGGCCCTCATAAAAATACAGATCACAAATTAGGACCTACTCGCTTAATATTCAGGGATGCAAAGCTTGCAAAAGCTGTTGATATTAAAGGTATCAATGATTTGCCTGAGATAAAATATACATATGAAGATATTAAAACCCACTCAATAGAGCGAGGGTTACAATACGCTGAAATCAAATCGGAAAATATAATCAATAGGCATACCGGAAGAGCATCCGATCCACGACAAATGGAAAGAGTTATTGATGGTTCTCTTTTTAAAGCCGAAATTGTCGTACGTGTTTTTGAAGGTGATGAAACAAATGGCGATAAGAATAAGCCGATTATTGAACTTCTTAAAAAAGGTCTAAACCTTTTAGAACAGGATTATTTAGGTGGCTCCGGCAGCAGAGGATATGGGAAGGTTAAATTTTATAACTTACAGCCAAAAGAATTGTTCGAGAAACTAAAAGAGTGATATATGAAAACATATAAAATCCAACTCCGATTCAAATCCGGTATTCTCACCCCTTTTCACGCTGATACAATCTTCGGTCATTTATGCTGGATGGTGGCATACCAGCAGGGTGATGACGGTGTGCGTGAATTTTTGCAGCCTTTCAAGGAGGGGAATCCCCCTTTTCTGCTATCTGATGGATTTCCAGGTGATTATCTGCCAAAGCCTCTGGGTGTCCAGTTTGCCGATTCGGATATCAGCCAACGGAAAAAATTTAAGAATATGCATTTTATCACTCTGGCTGATTTCAGTTGTTTCCGTAGCGCTGGACAGATCGCGCCGAACATCATTCAAAATCCCGTTAAAAG
>CAZPWZ010000557.1:661-2160 GCA_964590675.1 uncultured Draconibacterium sp. | reverse complement strand
CCAGCCCCCGCAGTTGGTGTAATAGAAATATTTCCCGCCACATCGGTAGCATTTGATAGCGAAGTGGCAGCAAAACTAACAATAGCACTTACAGTAGGTGCTGTTGTTTGCTGACTTTGAAAATGACCGTCTTTAATGGCAAGCCTTGCGTTGGTAACCGGTGCTGTAGTACCAATACCAACGTTACCATTAGCAGTCATTGTAAACATGGCTGCTCCGTTATTACGAATATCAAAAAGTTTACGGAATCCAACTGTTCCTCCATTTGATTTTGCATTTATCGAAACAACCGCTGCTCCCCCAGATCCATCATTATTATTATCTGCTTCAATGGTAAGCGATGGATTATTGCTGCCAAGTTGAAATGCAAAAAATTTGGGTTCAAACGTGTTATCTGTTGCTGTATTGTTTCCAATTTTCACAAAAGAACTTGGAGCATCTGTTATATCAAACATGGCAATATTCTCTGCCGTGCCTGCTATAGCGATTTTGCTTATATGTAATAATTCATTCTGTGCTGTTGTCCCAATCCCCACATTTCCACTACTTGATATTCTCATTCTCTCCAGGTTGTTTGTACCTAATACAAAATCTTGGAAACCTGACGTTCCAACATAATTTTGTCCGGCTACAATAGGGATGCCAATAGCGGAGGAAGAAGGCGTGGTTGTCGCGTTTCCGGTGAGCGACCATGAAGGCGTAGCTCCGGCAGACCAACTTAAAACACCTGCACCATTATTTGTCAATACCTGATTAGCGGCACTTGCCTGTGCTGTAGGCATTATCACAAGATCGTTGATGTTTACATGACCGGGTAGCGTGGTCACATAGAAAACCACTTCGGCTACATCTTCGGCCTGGAGCGGATGGAATCCCTTGTACACGGAATCGGCACGGGCCTGGTCTCCCTTAAACCGGACAACAGAAAATTCGGTATTGGCCGCACCGGGTGCAATATGCGTTACTTTGATATTGTGAGGAAGCAAATCAATCCGCGTTCCCTTGCTGATGGCATCGACCGCAAATTTCGACCCGCTGTAGACATTACCCATGGGGTATACCTCTTTT
This sequence comes from uncultured Draconibacterium sp., assembly GCA_964590675.1. Taxonomy (GTDB): domain Bacteria; phylum Bacteroidota; class Bacteroidia; order Bacteroidales; family FEN-979; genus CAIVAT01. The sequence continues at coordinate 1,092 of CAZPWZ010000557.1, read as the reverse complement.
CCCGCCACGGAACCAATGTTGATGATATGCCCCTGCTGACGTTCCACCATCAGTGGTGCAACTGAGCGTGTCATATACAGCAATCCTTTGATATTGGTATCGATCATGCGCTCCCAGTCTTCAACCACCCCTTTATGGATGGGATCCAGCCCGACAGCAAGGCCTGCATTGTTGACCAGCACGTCTATTTTTCTCCAGTTTTCGGGGATTATACTGATGGCATCTTCAACCTGTTTATGCTTGCTTACATCAAAAACCAGCGGAAGTACCAACACCGCATATTTGTCGGTCAGTTCATGCGAAAGTTTGTCGAGCAATACCCCACGACGTCCTGTAATTATCAGGTTATCACCATTTTCAGCAAACTTGCGGGCAATGGCTGCACCGAACTGTTCGCCCTGCAAAAGGCTGCGCTGGAGGCGGTGCGCCGA
>CAZPWZ010000557.1:0-651 GCA_964590675.1 uncultured Draconibacterium sp. | reverse complement strand
CCTATCTACTCCATCAAAGATGTTTCCTTGCTTACAATTCTGTTCATTATGATTCATTTTTAAGAAAACTGGGTGTGTTTTTTATCCATTCCCTGGCATTCACAAAGGCTTCGATCCACGGGGTCACTTCATCAGCATTACGGTCGCCCGGATAGGCGGCCCATTGCCAGGGCAATACCGAATCTTCCAGGTGCGGCATAATGGCCAGGTGGCGGCCGTCGTGTGATGCGATACACGCCGTGCTGAACTGTGAGCCATTCGGATTCCCGGGATATTCGGGATAACTGAATTTTGCCGGGATATGGTACTGATCCTCCGGCCCTGGAAAGTTAAACTTGCCCTCTCCATGGGCAACCCATATGCCGAGCTTTGATCCGGCCAGTGAATGAAGCATTACCGAATGATTTTCCACAATATCCAGTCCCACGAAGGTGCACTCGTATTTGTGCGAATCATTCCACGACATCTTCGGATGATGGTTGTTTTGCGCCTCCCTGCTGAACATCGCCGGGTAGATCAGGCCCAGCTCAACCAGCAACTGGCAGCCGTTACAAACGCCCAGGCTGAGTGTATCCTCCCGCTTGAAATAGTTCATCAGTGTTTCATTGGCTTTTTCGTTGAAAAGAAAAGCCCCGGCCCACCCTTTGGCCG
>CAZPWZ010000556.1:0-2161 GCA_964590675.1 uncultured Draconibacterium sp. | reverse complement strand
TCCAGTGACCTGGAAATCCCGGAAGCCGGGAACCTTCCGGAATAACCGATGATGATTTCGCGGGAGCTCTGATGCCCGGTTTCATCCACAATTTTCAATTTTGCCCCGGTGATCATTTCAAGGTACTTTTGAAACTCTGAAGCCGCTTTCAATTCAACAGGCGATGCATCCTTCGGGACCACGATCTGGTATTGGTCAACCTGGAAGAACTGTCCGCCAATGCCGAACCTGGGATCTTGTCCAAATAATCCGGTGGCAGAAAAAAGCAGTAAAAAAAAGATAAGTTTCTTCATCAGAGGCAGGAATTTGAAGCAAAGTTAGCATTACCTTTACGTTAAAAAAATGGCAGGATGAAAAATTCATTCCATTTAATGCTGTTAATTATTGTCATCGTACTGTGTCAGTCAATGCAGGCACAACAATGGTCCCCGTTGAAACTGAATGAAAAGTTTAATTACAATGTAAACGGGCTCAATTTCATCACGAATGTCATATGGTCCGATTCGGTGGAAGTCCAGGGAGGCGATTCGGTATTCTACCTGAACCGCATTGTTACCGGCTGCGACACCTGTTTAGGCTTTTATAAATGGTCGGAGCAGCCCGACTTCCTGAAAACACGGATGATCAGGCATGCCGGCGGGATTTACAATTTCCGGGATCCGGGTTCAGTGGTGATCAAATCCTTATCCGGAACCGGTGACACATGGCTGTATGACACAGCTGGCAATATACAGGCCCAGGTTATTTCGGAGACCTTCGAGCCGGTTTTCGGCATCAATGATTCCGTAAAGGAGATCCAGCTTTCATCGGGTTATTCCGTCCGCCTGTCTAAAAACTTTGGATTGCTTCAATTTCCAGCCGGCCAGGGCAGTTACATATATTTCCTGGAAGGGATCGAGGGACGCAATTTAGGACAACTTGTCCCGAAATTCAAGGAGATCTATAATTTTAATGCCGGAGACATTTTCCAGTATGCCGGGAAGCAAATGATGTACATTGCTCCGGGTGGTGGTGGCGTTGGTTATCTTGAAAAAATAAAAATTCTCGGGAAAGACTCCAGCGCGGGACATTACCATTATGATATCCTTCGGATTTACTGCTCCTGGGCATTGTCGGTCCAGGGCATCCCATCCGACACGACCCATTTATACGAGTTCGATACCCTGGTGTTCCAGGATTCGGTCAATCACCTGTCTAATTATTATCCAAACCAGGTTGTTGAAAACCCGATCGACATAAACACATGCGGCCCAAATACCTGCTATTTCAAAGTATATCCGGATGTGAACCAGTTTTACACCAAATGGATCGGAGCCTTTAACGTGGGTGATGACATTGCCTCGTTTGTTCATGGCACCTACGCCACTCCGCCGAGACCCTGGTTTGTGCTGATACCGGGACAGGTGATGATCTACCTGAACGTCTTCAAACTCACGCTGGGTAACACATCCTATCGTCTCATGGTGTTCGAATACGAAGAGCAGCGCGACCTTGTAGGTTACATCAAAAACGGCGACACCACCGGCTATATTTATCCTGATGAACTAATTCTCCAGGGAATGAACCGGATGCCTGACGGGCAGAAGCTGCAGATATATCCTAATCCTGCTGACGGATACCTCCATTTCAAGGGAATCGGCATACCGGTCACGGCGGATGTTGAGATCAGGAACATCTCCGGGGAACTTGTAAAAAAAGTTCCCTTTACCATCACCCTCGATATTTCCGATCTAATTCCTGGTATTTATTTCATACATATTACTGCATCAGGCCATGGAAAAAACTGGAACGGACGGTTTGTCAAACAATGATCCTGCTCACATCTTTGACCGCATTTGCCGCTACTGTGCTTACCAGGAAAGGTGTACCCGGGATGTGGAGCAAAAGCTGGCCGACTGGAAGGTTCCCCGGGGAAAGATCAGCCAGGTCATGAAAAAGCTGAAAGATGAGCATTTCATTGACGACGACCGGTTTGCCAGGCTTTTTGTCCGCGGGAAATTCCGCATCAGCAAATGGGGCAGGCTCCGATTGCAATATGAGCTTAAAAGCCGCAGTATTCCTGAAAAACTGATCCGGGAGGCATTGCTGGAGATCATCGAAGCGGATTACCGTAAAACCATCCGGGAGCAGTACCATCAGAAGAAGGAGATTTTAAAGGATG
>CAZPWZ010000555.1:0-2161 GCA_964590675.1 uncultured Draconibacterium sp. | reverse complement strand
CCGGATTCGAAGTTCAAAATTGCCTCCCTCTCCAAATCGTTTACGGCGATGCTTGTGCTGCAGCTGGTTGAGGCGGGAAGGATCAGCCTGGACGGAACGATCAGGGATTATTGCCCGAATTATGCCGGCCCGATGGGCGGCAGCATCACCATCCACCAACTGCTTTCGCATACGTCGGGCATTCCAGGTAATAATGAGCCGGAGGTTGAGGCTATCCAGGAGCGGTTGCCGCACAGCCTCCGTGAAATGGCCGGTTACGCGGAGCAGGCGGCCCTGGTTTTTCCCCCGGGGACAGGATTTAATTACAGCAACCTGGGCTACAGCATCCTGGCCTGGATTGTGGAACAGGTTTCAGGGAAATCCTTTGATGCGGTATTGAAGGAATCTGTCCTCGATCCTGCCGGGATGTTTCAATCCGGGCAATTTAAAAATGACCCCATTGAAAAGAAACTGGTCACCGGATATGAGTATAAACTGCTGTATGGATTTGAGAATGCGGCGATGTTAGATCATTCCTACACGGTGGGTCCGGGAGGGGTGATTTCGACGGTTGAAGACCTTTACTGCTGGGATCGGGCGCTTTATTCGAATAAACTGCTTGGCAGGAAGCTGACGGCTAAAATGTTCACCCCGCATAGCAGCGGGAAATATGGCTATGGCTGGTTCATTAACAAAAGAAAGATCGGAGGGGAGGGTGATTCCATCGTGATGGCCGACCACGCAGGGAGCATCAATGGATTTGGCGCATGGATGGCAAGAATCCTCAGTGACTCCACCTTTGTGGTGGTGCTGAAGAACAACCGGTCCGATACCTACATCGACCCGGCGTTTGCCCCGGTGATCGGAGGACAGATCGTTTCGATACTCTATGGGGATCAGGTTGACCTTCCAAAAAGGTCGATCGCCCGGCACATTGCATCGCTGATTGGTCCGTACAATACCGACAGCGCCATTGCGGAATATCACCGGATCATTAAAAATGGTTCCGGGGACTATGTGATGGATGAACCGGAACTGAACAAACTGGGCATTGAACTCCTGTTCAAATTCAAAAGGCCCGATGATGCCGCAAAGATATTCAGGGTCAACATGCTGCAATTTCCGCGGTCGTACAATGCCTGCGACAGTTATGCCTATGCATTGATGCAGTTGGGAGATAATGTAAATGCTGTTAAATATTACAAACAAGGATTAGCGGTCCTTCGCGAGTATCCTGGAGATAACAACCCGGATGCCGTCAGGGCCGATGCCGAAAAGGCGCTGGTGTACATCAGGGAGATGGAGGAGAAGATAAATCGTATTGTCCCGGGTGGCCAGGTTCCCGACACTTCCTGGAAATTTCGTTTTTCAAGGGTTGCTAACCGGAAGGGAGAGGGACCCGTGGTGTTTATCGATGAAGCCCACCATAATTTTCATACCGGGAGCGGGGGATTTTTTGCATTCAGCAGATTATTGGCGGAGGACGGGTACCGGGTTCAGGGTTTATCCGCAGCCATAGGTTCTCCTGAAGCATTGGCCGGGTGCAACATCCTGGTGATTGCAAATCCGGTTGATCAATCCGATGCGGAGGACTGGATACTCCCAAATCCTTCGGCATTTTCTGATGAAGAGGTCAGGAATATAAACCAATGGGTGAAAGATGGCGGCAGTTTGCTGCTTATCGCCGATCATATGCCTTTTGCCGGAGCTGCCACGCAACTGGGAAGGGCTTTCGGGTTTGAATTCATCAACGGTTTTGCATTCACGGGCACCCAAAGGTGGCCCCCGTCCATGTTTTCACGCGAAAACGGCATGCTTCAGGGATCCCCAGTAACGGATGCCGGGATGGACCATGCGAGGATCGACAGCATTGCCACTTTTACCGGTTCGGCATTCAGTATCCCCGAAGGAGCCATACCGGTGCTGAGTTTCAGGGCAACCGACCGGTCGCTGCAACCTGATACGGCCTGGCGGTTTCACGCCACCACTCCGGGAACATTGTTGAGGGGATATCACCAGGGCGCCCTCCTTGAATATGGGAAGGGGCGCGTTGCGGTATTCGGAGAGGCGGCCATGTTTACGGCACAGATCGCCAATGGCAGGATCCCGGTTGGTTTCAATTCACCGGTTGCCCCGCAGAATGCCACATTCCCGCCTAACCTTAATCCCTGTCCTGATGCCC
>CAZPWZ010000554.1:0-2165 GCA_964590675.1 uncultured Draconibacterium sp. | reverse complement strand
CCTTTAAAGACAGACCCCTGGCCATTATTTCGATGGACCCATCCAAGCGCAAGACCGGGGGAGCGCTCCTGGGCGATCGCATCCGGATGAACGCCATTTTCAACCCGCGGGTCTACATGCGCTCACTTGCAACAAGGCAATCGAACCTGGCCCTTTCAAAGTATGTGAAGGATGCCATCCATGTTGCTAAGGTGGCCGGTTTTGACCTGGTGATCGTTGAAACTTCGGGCATCGGGCAATCCGATACCGAGATCGTCGACCACAGTGATGTGACCCTCTATGTAATGACCCCTGAATATGGTGCTGCCAGCCAGCTTGAAAAAATCGACATGCTCGATTTTGCCGACCTTGTAGCGATCAATAAATTCGATAAACGCGGGGCATTGGATGCATTGCGCGACGTGAAGAAGCAATACCAGCGGAACCACAAATATTTTGACAAGCCAGTCGGGGAGATGCCGGTTTATGGCACCGTGGCATCGCAGTTCAATGACCCCGGGGTAAACGAGTTATACCGTGCATTGATTCAGACCATCAGGGAAAAGACCAGCATTTCATTGCCCAGCATGTTTGAAACAGGGCTGGAAATGACGGAAAAGATTTTCATCATCCCACCATCCCGAACCCGCTACCTTGCTGAAATTGCCGAGACCGTGCGCAGCTACAATCAATGGACGGTTGTTCAGGCAAAAATTGCCCAGCAGCTTTACGGGATTGCCCAGACCATTGAAACCCTTCGAAGCGGCCCGCCTGACCCTGTCATGGTGAAGGATACCGCCAGGGTTCAGACCTGCAATAAAACAGGGATGCTGCTGGAACTTGACCTGCTTTTCGAAAAAACGCTGAAACAGCTTGACCCGTCGAATTATGATTTGCTCAAGCATTGGAACGACAAGGTAAAATCTTACAAGGATGATTATTATATCTATAAGGTTCGGGATAAGGAAATTAAGGTAGAGACCCACACCGAATCGCTTTCAAGGCTGCAGATCCCGAAGATCTCCATGCCCCGTTACGAGGCCTGGGGCGACATATTGAAATGGAACCTGCGCGAAAACGTTCCGGGAGAGTTTCCCTATGCGGCAGGCGTATTCCCGTTCAAGCGCGAGGGTGAAGATCCTACCCGCATGTTTGCCGGGGAGGGTGGACCGGAACGCACCAACAAGCGTTTTCATTATGTTTCGCTGGGCATGCCTTTCGTGCGGCTTTCCACTGCTTTTGATTCCGTAACCTTATATGGATTTGATCCGGGGATGCGACCCGATATCTACGGGAAGATAGGCAACGCCGGGGTATCCATTGCCTGCCTGGATGATGCAAAAAAGCTCTATTCCGGGTTCGACCTGGTGAATCCCAACACCTCGGTGTCGATGACCATCAACGGACCTGCACCCACGATGGTGGGATATTTCATGAATGCTGCCATCGACCAGTTATGCGAAAAATATATCCGGCAGCATGACATGGTGGAGGAGGTGGAGAAAAAAATTGCTGCCATTTACAAAAAGGCCGGAACACAGCGGCCGTGCTACCAGGGCGAACTGCCTAAGGGCAATGATGGTCTAGGCCTGATGTTGCTTGGAGTGACCGGCGACCAGGTATTGCCGCAGGCCGTATATGAAAAGTTGAAGCGGGAGGCGCTGAGCCAGGTGCGCGGCACCGTGCAGGCAGATATACTGAAGGAGGACCAGGCACAGAATACCTGCATCTTTTCCATTGATTTTGCCCTGAAGATGATGGGCGACATCCAGCAGTATTTTATCGATAATAATGTCAGGAACTTTTATTCCGTATCCATCTCGGGTTATCATATTGCTGAAGCGGGCGCGAATCCCATATCCCAGCTTGCCTTCACACTGGCCAATGGTTTTACCTACGTGGAGTATTACGTATCGAGGGGCATGGATATCAATAAATTTGCTCCAAATCTTTCGTTTTTCTTCTCCAATGGCGTTGATCCGGAATATTCCGTGATCGGGCGGGTTGCCAGGCTCATCTGGGCCAAGACGATGAAATTGAAGTATAAGGCTGATGCCAGGTCGCAAATGCTGAAGTACCATATCCAGACTTCGGGAAGATCATTGCACGCACAGGAGATCGATTTTAACGATATCCGGACCACATTGCAGGCCTTGTATGCCATCTACGACAACTGCAACTCGCTG
>CAZPWZ010000553.1:0-2174 GCA_964590675.1 uncultured Draconibacterium sp. | reverse complement strand
TGATCGCATAAATCGGGAATGCATCTGCATCCGATTTTGAAACAATAGGGGGGTCGGTGTCGGGCGGGATATTGCGGATGGCCCGTGAAACGCGGTCACGTACGTCGTTGAAGGCTGCCTCCATATCCACGCCGAGTTCAAACTCGACGGTGATGTTGCTGCGGCCGTCACTGCTGATGGAGGTCAGAGACCGTATCCCCGCGATACCATTAATAGACTCCTCGAGGGGTTCGGTTATCTGCGACTCGATCACATCGGCATTGGCCCCCACATAGTTGGTCATAACCGTCACAACCGGCGGATCTACACTTGGGAATTCCCTGACGCCAAGGAACACATAACCAATGACGCCAAAGAGGATGATTACCAATGAAATGACCGTCGCAAGAACCGGGCGGTTTATGCTTAAGGATGATATGTTCATTTGGACAGCCTGATTTTAACCGCTGCATCTTCACGCAACTGGAGGATGCCGGTGGTGATCACTGTATCGCCGGGTGTAATTCCTTCAGTTACCTGGACCTCCCGTTCGGTGCGGATTCCGGTCTGAATGATCTGGGAACGGGCCTTCCCGTCACGACAAACATATATTTTTTCACCGTTCAACACAGGAATGATGGCTTCAGAAGGAATTACAAGGGCATCATTAATTTTATCCAGTACGATGTCCACTTTTGCAAAAGCCCCCGGGATCAGCATGCCTTTTGGATTCGGACACAACGCGCGCAAAGAAACATTTCGGGTCATGGGATCTATTTTCGGTTCGATGGCATAAACGTGCCCGGCGAAAATACTGTCGTTCCCCTCTACCCTGAACTTGATGATGGTTCCCTTATGAACCTTTCCCCGGTACTTTTCAGGAATGGCAAAGTCAACTTTCACCGGGTCGAACTGCTGAAGGCGTGCAACAAGGGTTGAGGAGGAGATAAATCCACCCGGGCTCACCTGACGCAGCCCGATTTGTCCGTTAAAGGGAGCATATATTTCCGTTTTCGAGATTTGGGTTCTGATCAGCTCGATCTGGGCCTGGGTGATTCCAAGGGTATTGAAAGATTTATCATACTCCTCCTGGCTGACGGCCTTTAATTCCAGCAGTTTTTCCTTGCGGTATAGATCATCCCTTGCCTGCTTTTCATCGACCTGCAGTTTTTTCAGTTGCGCCTGCAATTCCCGGTCATCAATTTTCAGCAGGAGTTCCCCTTTGGCGACCAGGCTGCCTTCTCCGAAATTGATGGTTACGATCCGGCCGGGTATTTCGCTGCGGAGCTCCACCTCTTCGTTGGCAATGATGTTGCCTGTGGCCAGGATATTATTTTCAAGGCTTCGGGGCAGGATGACTATTCCACCCACAATGATGGATTTTGCACCGCCCTTCCCGGTTTGATCACTACCCTTGTCCTTGCAAGCCGATAGAAATACCGGGACTAATAGTAATATTATCAGGTATTTATAATACTTAAAGCAAAACATAATGAAGTAAGTTGGAAGATCATTGGTTTACATTGCAAATGTACACGAAAAATGTCATCTGATTACTTGCTGAAATACCCTTTGCTTTATTCGAAAATTAATTTGTAAATTTGCAGCCCTTTTACAGGAAGATCATCATAAAAGCAAAAAGTTCTTAATTTATTTTATTGCCTCGGGATGTAGCGCAGTTGGCTAGCGCACCACGTTCGGGACGTGGGGGTCGGAAGTTCGAGTCTTCTCATCCCGACAAAAAGGGCGGTCTTCATGGCCGCCCTCATTATTTGCCTCTTTAGCTCAGTTGGTAGAGCAGCTGATTCGTAATTAGCAGGTCGGGGGTTCAAGTCCCCTGAGAGGCTCAGGTTCAGTGGATTGTAAAAAAATGCAATCTTACGAATATCCTTCTTACCTCGTCAATACAATTTTTATAGTCTGTATCAGGTTGCCGGCCGTGATATGCAGAAAGTAAATTCCCGCTGGCAAACCCGAAAGGTCAAATTCATAGGTTCTTTGCGAAGGCAGTCTCTTCATGGAAACCTGCTCCCCGCGCATGCTGTAAATCTCCGTTACAACGGTTCCTTCAGTTATTGTACCATTCAACCTAAGGGTGAATTTTCCGTTAGTTGGATTCGGGAAAAGATCAAACAGGGTTTGTGAAAGACCGGAGGCAGGTTCAGGATATACCCCCGTCACAACGGCTACCATGG
>CAZPWZ010000552.1:0-2177 GCA_964590675.1 uncultured Draconibacterium sp. | reverse complement strand
TCAATCCAGGTTCATCCCCATTTTTTCAGCATCCGCAAATAGTCCAACTCTGACCCTTCTCTAACCTTGCTCTGACCTTGCCGTGACCTGCCCCTCACCTACCATGCATTAACGATCATGGCTCATCCATGGCTCATCCATGGCTCATCCATGGTTGATCCATGGTTCATCATGGTTCATCCATGAAGATATCATGTACATACCTTGTCTTAAACCATCAACATACCTTCAAGGTGGCATTATCAATCATACCGCAACTGGCTCTTCATTCTTGATTTATGCCGCATTGCCCTGGCCGGATCCTCAGCAAATCCAACATACCCTTTTACTTCACCGGTGACAGTCATCGTTTTTTCGATCATATTACCCGGAAGACTGACTATCCTGAAGATAAAGGTGATGGTCGCACCGGGTTCAATATCATGCTGTATCCTGTATTCCCAGTCCTTTGATTCGGGAAGTAATGAAGCGCTGCCTTTTTCAATCAAATCACCTGCCGCATTAACCAGGGTTACCTCTATTTCCCGGAGTTTATATTTGTTATTTTCAATGATCCGGATACAATCACCTGCACGCCTGTTAAAATCCTTGAAATTAACCGCCCACAGATCAGGCTCCATGAAATAATGCTCTATGGCCAGGTGCCAGGCTCCTTTCCCCTTCAGCTTCCGGGCCTTTTCTCCATAATAGCTGTTCAGCGTTTCGTTGCGTATCACCATACGCCCGTACGTTTTAGCCAGTTCGAACCGCGACAGGTGATTCTTCTGGTCCGGTGAAAGTATCCGCTTCGAAAAATCGGGCCTGGTCCGTATGTTATCAGGCGTCAAAACAAATTTACCCAGCCTTCCTGAATTTCCTTTCAGTATAAAATTTCCATTATTAGTTGCCATGGGAATATCAATTAAGATGGTCACTAGACTAATGACAACCTTAATGCAAAAAAGGTTGCATTAGGAGCAAATATTTTGCAGGTTGTAACACAATTTGAAACTCTAACTTGCAGGTTGTGTTGTTGAGCATGCCTCTTGTGAAATTATTAACCAGCCATTTGTAATAATCAGCGTCCGGGACAACCTCCGCACTATCTTTAACGTCTAATCAATATCTTTTCAGGAGATTGTACTAATTTTGATCCTTGCCTTAATTTTACTCAAATGAGAAAGATTTTTATTTTACAGGCACTGTTTTTTATCCTTTTGGTGCAAACCCATGCACAATCTGCATTTTTCACGTCCGATTCCCCGCGATGCGTCAATGATACGATGCATTTCACACCAGGTACACCGGGTGGAGTCATTATACAGGAGAGCTGGGATTTTGGCGATGGAACGGTCACCACATACCTGCCCCCGGCATTATTCCCGGTTTTTGCAACCCATGTTTATGCCAGCCCGGGAACCTTCAATGTGACGAGGACGGTGAAATTCAGTGGCGGGAATGTCCAATACAGTATTCAGGTCCAGGTAATTCCGCTTCCTCTGGCCAATTTCAGTTTTTCCGGTACGGCCTGTGCAGGGCAGGTTATCCAGTTTGTCGATCTGTCACTAACGAACTGGGGCACTATCCAATCATGGAGCTGGAATTTTGGCGATCCATCTTCAGGGACCAACAACACATCAACACTTTCCAATCCATCCCACATATTCTCTGCCGGGGGAATATACTCTGTAACGCTCACGGTGACAAATTCCAATGGCTGTTCTGACACCCATTCAGCTTTAATCACAATCAATGCGCTGCCGGTTGCAGAGTTTTCCTTTCCTGCGACAAACTGTACCGGTTCCCCGGTAGCATTTACTGATCTCTCCTACATAGCTCCCGGTTTTCCATCCTATATCATCCAGTGGGTCTGGGATTTCGGGGATGGAACCCCATTGGTCGCGATTAGCTTCCCAAACAATCCGAATGTTATGCATACGTTTATCGGTTCCGCAACGGCCCATACTGTCAGGCTGACTGTAACCACGTCCAACGGATGTACCGGCTTCAAGGAACGGACCGTATCAAGTACTCCTGCACCTGTTGCCAATTTCACCCAGGCAGGATCCACTTGTGAATTTCAACCCGTTCAGTTTATTGATCTTTCTCAAACCAACGGGGGAGGCGCCATCCAGTCCTGGACCTGGAATTTCGGAGATCCGGCATCCGGGGTCAATAATACCGCTGCCACACAGAAT
>CAZPWZ010000551.1:1482-2207 GCA_964590675.1 uncultured Draconibacterium sp. | reverse complement strand
GGAGGAGTTCCCGGGAAGTAGTCATTCACCGCGGACGCACAAGGGAAGCAGGAACGCGAAACCTGGACGGCCATGGAAGGGCAGCGAAGAGGCCGGAGAACCGGGCGAAAGGCGCTGTTCGGACAATACACCCGCCGGTGACCGTGCATACAAGGGCAGAAAGCCTGCAGATGAACAGGAGAGGCAAACAGGGTCATCCGGCTCATACAGAGGCGGCAGGGAGGATAAGCCTGCCAGGACACATGCCAGCAAATTTTCGGAAAGAACCCCTTCTGAACCCAGGACCAGGATAAAGACAGACGAAGGTGATATCAGACCCAAAAGCAGGTTTGCCGATAAGGATGAACCCCGCAGGTCTGGCACCTTCAGTCGTGATAAATCACCCGAACCTAAAAAACAGGGAGGTAAAAAGGGTTATGCCAACGATGGAACCATCCGTCTGAATAAATATATTTCGAATTCCGGCATATGCTCACGCAGGGAGGCTGATACCCTGATAGAATCAGGAGCAGTATCCGTCAACGGTAAAATAGTTACAGAACTGGACACCGAGGTTACGCGGGAAGGGAAGGTAAAGTTTGGAGGTGAAACCCGCAATGTAGAAAGGATGGTTTACCTGGCGCTGAACAAGCCCAATGGTTATCTACCCAAGGTTGAGGGTCCCCAGTCAAGGAATACGGATATCACGTCTTCCAAATTTACCTCCGGTGCAATGGCTTCCGCCG
>CAZPWZ010000551.1:0-1472 GCA_964590675.1 uncultured Draconibacterium sp. | reverse complement strand
CGGGAGAGGGTTTACCCTGTCGGACGTCTCGACCGGAATACATCAGGGTTACTGCTGTTCACCAACGATGGAGAAATGGCCAAAAAACTCACCCATCCGGGTCACAAGGTTCGGAAAGTGTATCATGTTGAACTGGACAAAGCGCTCTCCAAGGCCGATATGATTCAACTCTCGGAAGGTGTAGAACTTGAGGACGGTCTGATGGCGGTGGATGAGATAGCCTACACCGGAACAGCCAATGATAAGAAAAGCATTGGTGTGGTCATCCATTCCGGGAAAAACAGGGTAGTCAGGCGGCTTTTCGAAGCACTTGAATACGAAATAGTTAAGCTCGACCGTGTTGCGTTTGCCAACCTTACAAAAAAGGATCTTCCCAGGGGTAGGTGGCGTTTTCTGGATCAGAATGAAATCAATATGATGATGATGATCTGAAATTGAAAATAACTCAGGAATACAAGTAAAACTGCTGAAAGGCAGTTTTTTTGTTTTATATCATACACATAGTGGAATAGCATATAGTAATTTAATAAACATATAAAGATAATTATCGACGAATGAGTATAAATACTTATTGGTGGGTAATCCTACCTATCTGATATCAAGTGGTTCCGAAGCAAAAGGGGTATTAAACCGTATTGCGCTCCCCTCCATACCGCTATAAATTTGTATCGATATTTTCCTTGTCATTATGCAATTAGCCTGCAATATCAAAGAACCAGTTTCAGCGGTATTGAAATCTTGAAAAGGCTTGATTTGTAAAGTTCTTGTTTCTTAAGCTAATTCGGGGGAAGAAGCATAAGTGAGATTGCAGAGAAGAGGAAAATTTTACTGCCGCCCGGCAGAAAAACGGAAAACAAATTGATAGTTAAATATAAAGTTATGAAAACAATTACTGTGAGCATCAGAGCCAGGTTTATCCTTACGGCTTTTTTGGCAATTATAGCAGTTGCCGGTGTTAAAGCCCAGTTGGGAACCAATCATGATATCCTTCCTGAAAGGACTCCTGAAGTAAAAAAGCCAGGTCTTAAAGAAGCACAGGGCGGTGTTGCACCAATGGCTCCATCCGGATCCATTGCAGTAAATGAAAACAGCACATACGCAGCATATAATGCAGCTGGTCTGGTGCAGAATCTCCTGGTTCAGGGCTGCCTGCAGGCTTCAAATGTAACCTATGCCGGGCTTTGGAACAATTCCAATCCTGAACAGCGCGTTCTCGATCTTCGGGATGAAGTGAATCAGTCCAACTGCTTCCGACGGCCTGCTCGGCTGGAATACCCGTGATCTCGAGAAAATTTGAATTGATATACGTACAACGGCCATCAGCATCGGTCAAAAAGATGCCGAGAGGAGAGGCTTCGTTCATCACGCGAAACTTCTCTTCACTTGCTCGGAGTTTTACCTCTGCCGCTTTGCGGTCGGTGATGTCCGTTCCGATGAGGATGACGCCTTCGGCTTGCCCGGCAGAGTTCACG
>CAZPWZ010000550.1:0-2208 GCA_964590675.1 uncultured Draconibacterium sp. | reverse complement strand
AGACAGCCATAATTAGGCCCCGATTGGCCGTTTCCGGCATTAACACCTGCAGGAAAGGAATACAAAGTTCCTGTACAAAACGGGGCAGCTGATTCACAAAACTTGTTGCCACCTTGCCCTGGCTGTGCAAACAGGCCTGTTCCGGCCAGCATAAACAAAACTAAAAGATACCAGTGATGCTTCATATCCATTGGTATTATTTATACTTATCGTTTTCCTTCAACCACTTTGACTTTTCATCCTGCGACCATGTTGCTGAGATATCGGTTGTCTTGGACTTTAACTCATCAAATATCTTCACAATATCTGCCTCGTTATAAATCTGGTTGGAAATAAAGCAAATCCGGTCCCTGGCAATATTTGGATCGATATTGACAATTTTTGAGGAGGTAAAACTTAAATTCATGAAATAAACCCTTTCAAACCGCGAGGAGAATTTCGAAAAATCGAGAAGGAAATAGTTATTCCTGGTATCCTTGTCGATGAGGACGGCGAACTGACCCTTGAAATCGAAATTTTCGTACCGCTTTATGAAGGATGGATCGTCTGGCTGAATACCCCCGTTTTGTGCGCTAATTGTTAGGGTGCCAAGAAAAATCAATGAGAATAATAAGAAATGTTTCATGACTCAATTGTTCATTAAGAGGCAAAGATACAACAAATTAAGAAAGATTTACCAACCCGAGGCGAGCACATCAATGATGTGGATGGTCTGTATGGGCAAATTGTGTTTGTCAATATAGGCTTGCTGATTCATGAGGCAGGAGGAATCAGTGGATACAATATATTCAGCCCCTGTTTCGAGCGCCCTGTTGACCTTTTGTTCAGCCATAGCCGAGGAGATGGGTTCAAACTTTGCAGAGAAGGTGCCACCAAATCCGCAGCAGACATCATTCTCTTTCATTTCACGCAGCTCCAGCCCCCTAACATTGGCAAGAAGCCTCCTTGGCTCGTCCTTCAGGTTATATTCGCGTAAGGCAGCACACGAATCATGGTATGTAACCACGTGTGGGAAGGAGGCGCCAACATCCTCTGTCTTAAGCTCGTTGACCAGGAAATCGGTAAACTCAAAAATATTCTTTTTCAGCTGTTTATATTCAAGATGATAGGCTGTATTATGAAAAAGCCAACCGTAATAATTGCGCACAAAACCGATGCATGATGCCGAAGGGCCAACAATCGGGCGATCGTTTGGAAAATCCTTCAGGAATTTCTCACCCATCTGCTTTGCCTCATCCCAGAAACCACTGTTAAAGGCCATCTGGCCGCAGCAGGTCTGATTACCATTATAATTGACGCTGACATCCAATTTTTCCAGGATTTTTACCATGTTTAACCCGGTTTCAGGATAAATCTGGTCAACAAAGCAGGGGATGAAAATATCAACTAACACGGTAAAAGATTAAAATTTTACGACAAATTCAACAGTAAAATACAATCGCCTGTTGCTGAGTACACTTTGACTTCGCTCAGTGGTCCATATATGCTGAAAATGACTTTTCGGAATGGACCAAACCATGGTACAAAGATTTTTCAAAAATAGTTAATTTTGGCTTCATACCATGATGATTTTTCTCCCGGCTGATTTTTTTCTCCGGTTAACTGATTTCAAATCCTGTCATAGCCAGGTGTTCCCAGAAATCAGGGTAAGATTTCACCACCACATCGGGATTCAGAATTTTCACCGGTCCCGATTTACAAGCAAGCGGGGCAAGGGTCATGGCCATCCTGTGATCGCCATAGGTTTCAAAGGCAAGTCCACTATGGACGACGGGTTTTGACGCGCTGATCTCCATGGCCGGCATGTCATCGCTTTTATCAGAAGCCATGACATGGATTCCAAGTTTTTCGATCTCATTTTTCAGGGCACGCAAACGGTCTGTTTCTTTTATCTGCAGGCTCTTCAGTCCCTCGAAACGGCCGCGGATCCCCAGACCGGCACAGGTAATGATCACAGATTGGGCAATATCCGGGTAATCGGTAAAGTCAAAATAAAAACCGTCAATCTTCTTTTCAACTTTTGTCAACCTGATTCCCCTGTCGGTGAATTCAGTCCTGATGCCGAAGTTCTGAAAAATCACCGGGAGGATGGAATCTCCCTGGAGACTCTCGAATTTCAGTCCTTCCAGCACCAGGTCGACCTCATCGGCAAATACGGCTGCCTCATACCAGAAGGCAGCGGCCGACCAGTCGGATTCAACAGTATAT
>CAZPWZ010000549.1:0-2213 GCA_964590675.1 uncultured Draconibacterium sp. | reverse complement strand
TTTCCGAAATCAATAAACGCATTGAACGCGGGGAACGCACCCTGGTCACCACCCTGACAAAACGCATGTCGGAAGATCTCTCTGAATATTTGAAAGAAATTGGCATGAAGGTGCAATACCTTCATTCAGAGGTTGATACGCTGGAGCGGGTCAGTATTTTGCGGGATTTACGCCTGGGAACGTATGATGTATTGGTGGGTATCAACCTCTTGCGTGAAGGACTGGATCTTCCTGAAGTTTCCTTGATTGGAATCCTGGATGCCGATAAGGAAGGTTTTTTGCGTTCTGGTACGGCATTGATCCAGACTATCGGCCGCGCTGCCCGTAATGTCAACGGTACGGTAATCATGTATGCCGACCGGATGACCGACTCGATGAAGTTTGCCATCAGCGAAACCGACCGGCGGCGCGCCAAGCAGTCTACCTATAACACCGACCACAATATTGAACCGGTCACCATTATGAAGGCAGTCCATGACCTGTCTGAACGGTTAACCCTATCGCACAGTGTGGCAGAGGCAAAAGCTGACTACCGCGCCGGGCAGGGTGATGGTGCCATGCCGGTCAAGGAAATTCAGCGCATTATTCATGAATTGGAAAAGCAGATGAAACAGGCCGCCAGGGATTTGGAATTTGAAAAAGCCGCCGCATTCCGGGATCAGATTTATGGCTTACGCAATGAATTGGCGGAGGTATCCGATATGCCACCCTGGAAAAAGATCAAGTTGTTAACCAGTGATGATTAAAGCGTAGCCCGAACGTCGAATCTTTTATACTCCCCTGTTGGGGTATCCCATTGCTCATTCAGTTTGGTAACGAAAGCTGAGCGCGGTCCTTGGCGAAGAGCATCCATTAGTTCAACGAGATCGCTGTGAGTCCCTTCAGCCAATACTTCCACGTCGCCATTGGCTGTATTGCGAACCCAGCCAGTCAGGTTTAGCTGTTGGGCTTTGTTTAGGACAAAATAACGGAAACCGACACCCTGGACACGGCCTTCAACAACGGCAAGCAGACGGCCAGGCATAGCCCCTGGTTCATCACGCATAAGTTAATGATCCTTCCGGCTTCCAGACTGAGGTTCATCGTCCTCCCAGGTTTCTTCATCCTGGTCAGCATCCTCAACTTCATATTCATCATTGTCAGCGTTGCCCTGGCGCAGACTTTCCAGATCGAGAAAATCCAGACCCGGCGCATCGCTTCCGAATCCGATATTATCAATCGCTTCCTCTACAAAATCGGCTTCTTCATCGGTTTCAGCATTTTCAAGCAAGGCTTCCAGAGCCGCCGCGGCTTTTTCACCACCGATTTCAGAAAGCGCCCAAATGGCAGCAAAACGCAGTTCTTTGCCCATGCTTCCATCCGAATCCAACATCTCAAGCAATGGCTCGACAGCCCTGGAGAGGTTCAATGCGCCGGCAGCACGAATGGCTTCCATTTTGACGACAGAATCCGGATGGAATAGACTGCGTAAAATTCGCATTTCCCATTCTTCCGATGCGGAACGGCCCATGGCAACCAGGGCACTGGCGACCCAGTCAGGGTCACTTTCTTCAAAAGCGTCGGCAATTAAACGTTCCATTTCCCTGCGACTGGAGTATCCCATGCCTTCCAGGGCACTGCGGCGTACCAGGTCGTCATCCGTACCGGTAATGCAGGGAAGTAAAACGTGTTCGATATTGTGAAGTTTTTCCTGCGAGATTTTATCAAGTTCGCCCAACAAAACGAACGCGCCCAAAGCACCTGCTGCTGCAGCGCGGACAACTACCTGTTTATCGCGCTCTACAAGTTGTATAAATTTTGAAACCAGGCGATGATCTTCCGATTCATGCAGCAGTCGGATCCCGGCGGTACGGATCCGGACATCTTCATCAGATAACATCATGGTGCCGACATCGTCAAAACATACCAGAGTGCTTTTTTCATTCAATTTGATCAGATCGTCGACCAGTGATAAACGTCTTTTAGGTTTGATGGCAGGCCAGTTTTCTTTTAACAGGGTAAGGTCTGATAGTTGAATATCTGAAAAACGGGTTAAATAACTGCCGGGGAACGGTGTTGATGTATCCACAAGGGCATCAATGACAGTTTGGAAGGGAACATCGTTGTTTTTTGTGGGCATTTATTACTAACCTGTCAGGGAAGGATAATTCTGTTGGTGATATCCTGCGATGTCACATAAACCATAAAGGCTATCAGCGCGGCAAAACCAATCA
>CAZPWZ010000548.1:0-2226 GCA_964590675.1 uncultured Draconibacterium sp. | reverse complement strand
ATACTTTCCGGTGTGACAATCGGGAAGCACGCCATCGTCTCCGCGGGAAGTGTTGTCAGGCGGAATGTGCCATCCTATGCAGTGGTTGCCGGTAATCCGGCCAAGGTCATGAAGCGGCAAAACCCAGATACAAAAGTATGGGAATGGAAAATTTAACAAATACTAATTTAAAATGCAATTCATATTCTTTTTACTGATCATCGTGGCAGCCATCAAGCCCGCATTTTCCCAGAAAGAGGGCAAGGCATGGTGTGATTCAATGTTGATGGAACTCCCCAAATTAAAAAGCGACACCAATAAAGTAAGATTCATTGCCAAATTATGCTGGGAATACGCTGAATATGACGCGCCCAGTGCCATAAAACTCACCCTCACCGGGCTTCACCTTGCTGAAAGGCTCGGTGACAAATACGGCCAGGGATTGTCGCACATTGTGGCCGGCGGGATTTATGATCTGTTGACCAAAGGTCCGGAAGCGACGGATCATTACCTGAAGGCACAGCCAATACTTGAGGAAATCGGGGAGAATACTCTGCTTTGTACCGATTACTTATTCCTGGGTATGTCACTTTCAAATGTTGATACCGGGATGTCCATGGATTACTTTCGGAAAACCAAAGCATTGCTTCCCTTTAATAAGGATCCGCAGTGGAAGGAACGGAACCTGGGACTGCTGGGAAACCTGTTCAGATGGCAGGGAGAATACGATTCGGCGTTGCATTATGTGACGCTTTCCAGGAAAATGTGTGAAACTTACGGTTTCAATTGGGACCGTTACCTGATGATAACCTTTGGCGGGTATTTGTATGTTGACATCGGCAGGCTCGATTCGGCATTTATCCTCCTTGATTCGGCGCTCTCCTACTTTATCAAAATCGAAAATACAAGGCTGCCGGGTGAGATCCTGGTCAGTTTAAGTGAAATCAGGATCAGCCAAAGCAGGCAGGACATCAAAAATCGCAACCAGTTCCTGAGAGAAGCTGAGGCCTATGCCCTGGAAGCTATGAAATATGGCCGGATGTCAAGGAATGTCAATACCATCGGCCTGTCGTACAAGTGCCTGACGGATATCTATTATGACATGGGAGATTATAAAAAGGCATTTGATCATTTCAGGATCGGATTTGCTTATTACGACAGTATACTGGGTCCCAGGACCATTTCGCAAATCTCCAATCTCTCGAGGAAATATGAAAGTCAGCTTAATGAAAAACAGATGGAGCTGTTGAGGTTACGCAACCGGCAGCAGCTTTTTCTTAATATTGCGACCGCCATTGGAGTAATCATACTGATGGTGGTTGTCGTTCTCATTATAAAAAACCGGAGAAAACTGAAGACGGCCTACCTGCTCGTGAACCAGCAGAAAGAGGAGATCGAGGTTCAGAAAGAAGAGGTGGAATGCCAGAAGGAGGAGCTGGAAGTAACCCTGGATAAGCTGAAGCAAACCCAATCGCAGCTGATCCAGTCGGAAAAGATGGCATCGCTTGGCATGCTTACCGCCGGGATCGCCCATGAGATCAACAACCCGGTCAATTTCATCAATTCAGGGGCCATCAGCCTGCAAAAAGACTATGAAGACCTTCAGCGGTTCATTCTATCCATGAACGAGTTGCCCCCGGAATCTCAAAAAATTGCAGAAGAGATCGGCATGGACGAACTTCTTAAAAACATACCGCAAACCATCGAGGACATTAAAACCGGGGTGCAGCGCACATCAGAGATCGTGAAAGGTCTCCGCAACTTCACCCGCATGGATGCATCAGAGCTGAAGGAGGCCGACCTTCATGCAGGCATAGACTCGACCATCCTGTTGCTGAGGCATAAATTTAAAGATCGTGTTGAAATAGTCAGGGAGTACGATGACCGCATCGGTTATATCCGATGCTATCCGGGCCCGCTGAACCAGGTATTCCTGAACCTGCTGAACAATGCGGTTGATGCCATCGACCAGAAAATGAAAGAGCGTGCTCCATCTGGTATTCCGGTTGACCAAAGGCCACTGGTTGGTTCGAACCAGATCAGGATCAGGACTGAATTGCTGGATGACGGGATCAGAAAACAGGTGAAGATCATGATCATCGATAGTGGAACCGGGATTCCCGATGCGCTCAGGGATAAACTATTTGATCCGTTTTTCACCACCAGGGAGGTGGGGAAAGGAACGGGTTTGGGCCTTTCCATCTGCCAGGGGATCATTGAAAGGCACGAAGGCAGCATCACATTTGA
>CAZPWZ010000547.1:0-2230 GCA_964590675.1 uncultured Draconibacterium sp. | reverse complement strand
TCCGCACCAAACAGGTGATGCTTGAAAGCAGGATTTCGGTCTTTGTCGAATGCGAGGCCAGCTACCCGGAAACTGGAAGGGTCACCCACCGTTTCTCCAAGGTAAATTTGTTTGTAGATATCAAAGGAACCAGCCGATCGTATATGCAGCAGACCTCCTCCATAAGAACCGGCCCAAACGCTTCCGTCCACCGGGTCTGTTGCCACTGTAATAAAATCCAGTAAGGAATCCAACTGCGGATGCTGGTACCTGTTAGTGTTGGTCCATGTTCCTTCCGAATAACTAAATACACCATCACCGTTATACTGGTAATTCCATGCATCATTCACGGAACCCGCTGTGGCGTGTAGCATATTGTTGCTGACCACCATTTCCCCTGTTGCCACCCCCTGTGGTGAATTGAGCTGGAACTGTTCATAAACCGGAGTGGAACTGAAATGCGATAAACAGGCAAACTGGTCAGCAACCCAGGGATCGCCATTGTATAGAAGGGCTTTTCGAGGAAAGGACACTGCGCCTGAGTTGGAGAGTTCCCGGGCTATGCTTCCATCAGGGTTTAATATGATCACCCGTGCAATACCATTTAGCTGCCGTTCACACAACAAGATCCTGTCCGCAGAAACATTACTGCTGACAAACGGCCAGGTATCCGTGTAGAACAACGACCATGCAGATCCGCTTTTAACGAAAAGAGAATCATTTTTTTCAACGACGATGCTTCCGCCGATGTTCATTACATTTTCACAGGCGCCGGCCGGCAAGCCATTCGCACCGCTTTCCAATACCCAGTTATTGTGATCAGCAGGATTGGGTGAATTAACCGGTAATTTCTTCAACCCGTCTGAGGAAGCCGCATAGAAAAACCCGCCACCGGATGTAAAGCCTGTTACTTTCACAGCGTTCCCGCCCTGGCCGATAAACCAGGTATCCCTGACTTCGTACTTCTCCCCATCCACCACGATAATGCCCAGGCCGGTTGACAGATAAAAATCATCACCAAGCGGATAAATATTATACACCTGTTTATCGCCGGCAATAGTGCTTCGTTTGATGTCGGGAACGTTGTAAACGTCATTCCGGTAAATGATGTCGATGTTGCTGTTGCTGTATGCAATAAAAAGTTTCTGACTGGCTTCATCATACCTGATCGTACTGATACCGGTCTCATTCAACCCGGTAACACGGCTGTATCTTTCCACCAGATTGCCATCAGTATTCACTGAAAACAAACTGTAAGGTGTGGCGCAGAATACTTTTCCATCTCCGGCGGTGACGTCAATAGCACTTTTATACGGCAAATGTTCGCGCCATAAACCGATCGGTGGTTGGGCAAATGCAGTACAAAGAAGAAAGCAGCAAAAAACCGGCAAATAATACCTCACAAGCAAAAATATCCAATGCAGGCAACATGACACCTGCCGGGGAATATATTACCCGTTATTTATTCCTTTCATTGAGGAGTCAACTGGCTTTTTTTTGCGTTCTTTGCCGCGATTACCATTCCCCGGTTTAAATTATGTGGCAACGTCTTGGCGTTTTTATTCTGAAATACCGGTTATCGCTCCTCCTGGCGCTTGCGGCGGTCACTATTTTCCTGGGGTACTTCGCATCAAAAGTTGAATTGAGTTATGATTTTGCAAGAGCTATCCCTGTCAACAATCCGAAATACAAGACCTACCAGGAATTCCGAAAAAAATTTGGTGAGGATGGCAACCTGCTTGTAATTGGTTTACAGACGGACAGTCTTTTCAGAGAAAAAACATTCAATGCGTATATTGATCTTCAGCGAAATCTAAAAAAAGTAAAAGGCGTAGAAGATATTATCAGCATTCCCACTGCTGTTAACCTGGTAAAGACTCCCGAAACCGGAAAACTGGGTGCCGCCCATATTTTCCCCGATCGTACACTCACGCAGGCGGAGATTGACAGCAGTGCTGCAGTTTTCTTCAGCCTCCCGTTTTACAGGGATCTTTTATACAACCCGGAAACAAAGGCCTGGCTGATGGGTGTGCGGATCGACAAAAACCTGATGGCTTCCAAAGGCAGGATCGGTATCGTTCAGGATATCGGCAAACTTGCGGATGGTTTTGGGGAACAAAACAATGTACAAATTTATAAAAGCGGGCTCCCTCATATCCGGACGGAATTGTCGGTGCGGGTTGTAAGGGAAATGCAAATGTTCATCCTGGCTTCCATTGTCCTGTCTGCTTTGATCCTTTTAATTTTCTTT
>CAZPWZ010000546.1:0-2231 GCA_964590675.1 uncultured Draconibacterium sp. | reverse complement strand
TCTGTTTCCCGCCACGGGGGTTCACTGGAGCGTTTACGGCTCGGTGCTGGCAGCCTTTTGCAGAATATGTGCGATCATGGTTGACGTTGAGGTCTTCCCGTGGGTCCCGGCAACGGCAATCGTCTTAAACTGCCTGGAAATCATCCCAAGGATCTCAGCCCTTTTATATAAAGGTATCCCTTGCTCCCGATAGTAAGCCAGTTCGCTGTGATCTCCTGGTATGGCAGGGGTGTAGATCACGTAGGCAGGTGCATGGGGAAGAAGACTGACATCTTCCCGGAAGTGAATCTGCATTCCCTCTGAGATAAGCTGATCCGTCAGCGTGGTTGGTGTTTTATCGTATCCGGAAACCGGGAATCCCTGCAGCATAAAATACCTCGCCAGGGCGCTCATGCCGATGCCGCCGATACCTAAAAAATATACAGAGCCCCTGTTATTCATTTTCTTTGATCAGTTTCAATGCTTCATCTGCGATCCTGTCGGCGGCATCAGTAATCCCCAGTTCAGCTATATTTTTTTTTAAAGTCACCTGCATTGATTCATCTGCGAGTGTTTCCATGATCGTTGGTCCAAGTTTCTCCGTGGCGTCCCGGTCACTCACCAGCAAGGTCGCCTGGCGGTCGAAAAGGAAACGTGCATTTTTCATCTGGTGATCTTCGGCCACGTTTGGCGAAGGGACCAGGATAACCGGCTTGCCAACCACGCAAAGTTCTGATATCGCAATGGCGCCTGCCCTGGATACGATCAGGTCAGCAGCAGCATAAGCCAGATCCATCCGGTCGATAAATGGCAGAATGACTTGATTGATGCCCCCGTACTCCGCCTCAGCAGGGCTGAAGGATTCAGATGCCGTATGGGTGATTTGATCCTCCCCAGGCTTTTCGGACGAGTTGTTGCCAGGGAAATGGGCGATTATTTTTTCATGATAATATTTGCCGGTTTGCCAGATTAACTGGATCCCCGAATTTTCCGGAACTGGCGCACCTGCCGCCCTGAGGTCATTCACGAATTTCAAAATTGCCTGGTTGATCGTCCCGGCGCCAAGGCTTCCACCGATCACCAGGATCGTTTTTTTCCGGGGAACCAGGCCGAAATAGGAATAAGCCTCTTCCGCTTTCCCGATGATGTTGATCACATCCCGTCGTATCGGATTTCCGGTAAGCACAATTTTATTCTTCGGAAAGTATTTGTTCATCCCTTCATAGGCCACACAAATTTTTTGCACCTTGTTCCCGAGGATGCGGTTCGTGACACCCGGAAAGGAATTTTGTTCCTGGATAAGGCATGGGATTCCCCGGTCTGCAGCAATGCGGAGTGTCGGACCGCTGGCATAGCCGCCAACGCCAATGACGATATCGGGTTTGAATTTTGATATGATCGACCTTGCTTTCAACAGGCTTGCCAGTAACCTGAAAGGAAAGAGCAGGTTTTTAGCCGTCAGTCTGCGCTGGAACCCGCTGATGGCAAGCCCTTCAATCCGGTACCCGGCCGCCGGCACCTTCTCCATCTCCATTCTGCCCCTGGCCCCGATGAAAAGGATGTCAATATCCTCAACCTTTGCCTTCAGGGCATTGGCAATGGCAATGGCCGGGAATATATGCCCGCCGGTACCTCCGCCGCTGATTATTGCCCTTATCATGTTGCCTGAACTGTTTGAGGGGTTATTCCCAGGGTCGGTTCCTGCAGAATCTCCACCTCTGTCCCATCCTTGGTCTCAATATCCGCTACGCGGCTTACACTCAAAATGATGCCGATTGAAATACAGGTGAACCATATCGAGGTGCCGCCCATGCTAACAAGCTGAAGTGTTTGCCCCGTCACCGGGAACAGGTTCACCGCCACGGCCATGTTTATGAATGCCTGGAACACCAGGCTGAAACCGATACCTATGCTCAGCAGGGTTCCGAAGTTACCCTGGCTGCGGCTTGCAATCCTTATCACCCGGTAAAACAGGATCAGGTAAAGTAGCAAGACAAAACTGCCTCCCACCAGGCCATACTCTTCGATGATGATGGCGAAAATAAAATCGGAATAGGGATGTGGCAGAAAGTTGCGCTGCGTGCTCTTTCCTGGTGATTTTCCCAGGATCCCACCTTGTACAATGGCTATCTTGGCCTGGTCAACCTGGTATGTAGCATCGGGTTCTGCCTCCTGCTTATTGATGAAATGATCGATGCGCGCAACCCAGGTCGTTCCGCGGGGAAATAATGCAGGAAATGATTTGGACAATT
>CAZPWZ010000545.1:0-2235 GCA_964590675.1 uncultured Draconibacterium sp. | reverse complement strand
TCGCGCAGGACGGGGTCTTCGTCGGCGCCGAGCGGGAGATCAAGGGCCAGGCCGTTGAGAAGGCCAACCTCATGATCATGGACCTGCTTGCAACCAATGACTGGAAGCGCCCGGTTTATTTCGTGATGACAACAGGTGCCGATACCTATATCGGGCTTGATAAGTATTTTCAACTCGAAGGATTGGCTTACAGGCTGCTCCCGGTGAAGGCAGCGTCATCGGAAGGACAGATCGGTGAGGTAAAGACCGATGTCATGTACGACAACGTTATGAACAAATTCAAATGGGGAAATATGAACGATCCCGGGGTTTATATCGATGAAACCAATGCCAGGATGGTCATGAACATGCGCAGTCTCTTTGGCCGGCTTGCCGAGGCCCTCATACGCGAAGGAAAAATTGACTCGGCCAGGCGCGTAATTGACCGGTGTTTTGAAGTGATGCCTGAAACTGCTGCCGGTTATGACTTCTTCACTGTGCCCCTGATCGATGGTTATTATAAAACCGGTGATACGGCCAAGGCGAACAAGATTGCGGAGAAGCTAAACAAGAATCTTACGGAAGAACTTGCCTACCTTTTTTCGTTTCCTGATAAGGATCTCAAATTCATGGATATGAGTATTCAGGAGTCGGTGTATGCCATTCAGAGGCTGAGTGTTGTGGCCCGTGAAGCAAAGCAGGACCAGCTTGCTGAGAAAACAGAAGCTACACTCCGGAAATATTATGATTTATACGTTGAAAAGGTTTATGATCCTGCAAATCAATGACCTCCGTTAAATCGCCTTTTTTCTTAAGATGGTTAAGTCCTGAATACCTCCTGTGCCATCTTCCGTCGGAGGAGAAAGTCATATACCTTACATTTGATGATGGCCCTATTCCTGAAGCAACGCCGGAGATCCTGGAGATTTTAAGGAAACATGACGCCAAAGCAACTTTTTTTGTCGTTGGCGATAACGTTCGAAGGCACCCGGATATTTTTGAATCGGTCAGGCAGGAAGGCCATGCCGTCGGGAACCACACCTTTCATCATCTCAATGGCTGGCATACTTCGCCCGGCCTTTACATGGATGATGTTTTCCGGTGCAGGGAATTCTTTGAAACACGGCTATTCAGGCCGCCTTACGGAAGGTTTACACCTTCGCAGTATTTTCTCCTGCGTAAAGATTTTCGATTCGTACTTTGGTCCGTGCTGACCCATGATTTTCGCAGGCATACCACACCCGAACAATGCCTGGCAAATGCCATTGAAAATTCCGGTCATGGGGCCATCGTGGTTTTCCATGACAACCTGAAGTCCATCGGCAAAGTCAGGTATGCCCTGCCAAGGTTTTTGGACCACTATGGAGCGTTGGGATACAGGTTTGATGGAATTGGGTGACGAGCGAATTTATCATCACAGCGTGCCTTCATCGGCGAAGCTATAGTAGTTATCCTCTCCGATGATCAGATGGTCAAGCACCGTGACCTCCAGCATTGCACCGGCATCACACAGTTTTTTTGTGATACGCATGTCGGCTTCACTTGGGGTAACCACCCCCGAGGGATGATTATGACCCAGGATGATGGATGAAGCGTGATGATCGAGGCTGATCTTAAAGATTTTTTTTGGATCGACCACAGTGCCTGAAATGCCTCCTTCGCTGATGTTGCATTTCTGAAGCACCTTATTTGCCTTATTAAGAAGGATAATCCAGAATTCTTCGTACGGCCTGTCGCCCATGGTGCCCCGGAATATCTCATAGGCATCCCGGCTGGATTTGATCTTATCGCGCATGAGCACAACTGATTCGTTTCGGCGCCGGCCCAGTTCCAGGGCAGCGAGTATGGTAATCGCACGAACCTTGCCGATCCCTTTGACCGCCAACAGGTCATTCATGTTCATTTTCGATAGTTCGACCAGGTTGTCATGAGCCCTGTTCAGTATATTTTTTGCAAGATCCACCGCCGATTCATGCCTGGTACCTGATCCGATCAGTATCGCCAGGAGTTCTGCATCACTCATGCTGTGCCTGCCTTTCAACATCAGTTTTTCCCGTGGCCGGTCATCTTCGGCCCACTGTTTAATATTCGTATGATTTTTATAACTTTCCATGGTTCCTGTTTTTGCTTAATCAGGGAAACCATCAAAAGGTTAATCACTCTGGTGAAATAATTTTTATTTAGCTTTGGCTGTTAAACTAAATATCTCATAATTAGCGTTATTGCAAATGAAGAACAAATCAAACATTTCTTTGT
>CAZPWZ010000544.1:0-2244 GCA_964590675.1 uncultured Draconibacterium sp. | reverse complement strand
TACTCCGGGTATTCTTTCCCAGGTGCATCATTTTTGTTCCTGTATCAGCCTGCTGATGGTTATTGGTGACTGCTACCGAATAGAACTCGCCAACCGAATTGTCGCCGCGCAGGATGCAGCTCGGATATTTCCAGGTAATCGCCGAACCGGTTTCCACCTGCGTCCAGCTGATCTTGGAGTTGCTGCCCTTGCAAATGCCCCGTTTCGTGACAAAATTATAAATCCCACCCAGACCGTTCTTATCACCCGGATACCAGTTCTGAACAGTCGAGTACTTCACCTCGGCATCTTTCATGGCAACAATCTCCACAATGGCGGCGTGAAGCTGGTTCTCATCACGCTGCGGGGCAGTGCACCCCTCCATGTAGCTTACATAGGCGCCCTCCTCCGCAACAATCAGGGTACGCTCAAACTGCCCAGTGTTTGCGGCATTGATCCGGAAATAGGTGGATAATTCCATGGGACAGCGAACACCCTTCGGGATATAACAGAAGGAACCGTCGCTGAAAACCGCTGAATTGAGTGCGGCAAAATAATTATCGGTATAGGGAACCACCGAGCCCATGTATTGTTTCACCAGGCCTGGATGGTTCTGCACTGCCTCGCTGAAAGAGCAGAAAATGATCCCATGTTTTGACAGTGTCTCAGAGAAGGTGGTTTTTACGGAAACACTGTCGATCACGGCATCCACCGCCACACCCGTCACCCCTGCCAGTTTTTTCTGTTCATCAAGGGATATTCCAAGCTTGTTGAAGGTATCCAGCAATTCGGGATCTACTTCGTCGAGACTTGACAGCTCCTTCTTTTTCTTCGGTGCAGCGTAAAAAATGATATCCTGGAAGTTGATCGGATCGATCTGCAGGTGCGCCCATTTGGGCTGCGACATCGTAAGCCAGTGACGGTAAGCCTTCAACCGGAACTCAAGCATGAATTCGGGTTCGTTCTTTTTCGCGGAGATATAGCGGATCGTATCTTCCGATAATCCAATGGGTGCAAATTCCGTCTCGATATCCGTGACAAAGCCATACTTGTAATCACCCTGGGTCACGTCATCCAGGATCTTGTTTGCTTCGGAATCCATTGATCAGTTGTTTAGTACAAAATTAGTCAATTTTTTAGCCCCGGCGCGAGGCTGTTTTGGTGAAGCAAAGATACAATAATTCAGGTATTGGAATGCCTGATTAGAAAAAATGTAACCGGGTTGACAAGTTGAGAGGATGTAAAACTATTTTATGTTAAAAAAAATGTCGAGATTATACCCGGCTGATAACAATTGGCTTCGGTTTTTCTTATAAAACTCAACGATTGATTCAAAAGGCACCACCACATTCATGCCATACTGAAGATGCTCCATCCTGCCAATATAGGTTTCTCCGTCATAAGGAAGCCAATCGGGGGTGTGTTGCATTTCAGAAGACGGTTTAAGGAAATTTTCGCGGGTGGAATTCACTGTTTTTACCATTCCAACCAGCTCAAAATCCGGAATACCATTTCGAAGGGCCAGGATGATCCCCCCGCTGTATCCTTTATTTAACAATGCATCGACGGAAAACTCTCCCATCGGTCTTTTTACGGCAGGACTTACTATACCCTTCGTTATCATCTGGTTACCTAATGGATAACCTAAAATATAGACAAAACTGCCCCATCCCAACTGTGAAGCCAGGCCCGAAGGATACGGAAATGGGACCACCGTATCGGAGAATGTTTCACATTTTCGCCCAAGAATGGCTATATCATTGGTGAGGTCGGAGGCCAAAACCTGGAAAGGACCACATGAAGAGAGATCCCTGATCCAGTTTTCCTGCCGGGTCTTAACCGAGAAACTTTGAACATATCTCAGAGGATCTTCATTAGTCTGGTCAAAATAACTCCACACGGTATCCGGCGAACTGATGATGTGTGCACAGCTAAGCAATGCTATTCTGGAATTAACATTGCCAATCACGGTTGCTGTGCCGGAAACAGTTTCGCTGGCTGAGATCACGCCCCATGCGGCATTTTGGTAACTTCCCTGTGTTATCCGGTATGCGGTTATCCCGGCTTCGCGTTTGAACTGGTAGGTGGTGTAATATGAAACACTGTAGATCTTTTTCACGGAACGGGCAATCCTTTCAAGCTCAATGGTGGCATTGCGCGACGGGAATTCACTGCTGTAACCACCCGCCCGGTTTTCCCTGTCGGTGGAGCCGATTTTGTTTTTCACGCATGCGGTGCAAACGGTTAATGCACCCAGTGAAAGTA
>CAZPWZ010000543.1:0-2274 GCA_964590675.1 uncultured Draconibacterium sp. | reverse complement strand
ACCTGGAACCAGCTGGGGCTGATCAATAAGCCGGTCGGGTTACTGAATATCGACGGATTTTTTAATCCATTGCTCCAAATGCTGGATCATGCGGTTGAAGAGAAATTTCTACGTCCCGAGCACCGCGACATGCTTTTAATGGATTACGATATCGATTCGCTTTGCCTGCGACTGGAAGCATATCAACCCGTAACAGCAGAAAAGTGGATTGAAAGGCTTAAGGAGGCGGGATTTAATATGATAATAATCGGGATTACAGGAACAATCGGGGCAGGTAAAGGAACCGTGGTAGAGTATCTTGTTGAAGAAAAGGGATTTTCACATTATTCAGTCCGGGCCTACCTGCTGGATGAAATTCAACGAAGGGGCCTTCCGGAAAATCGCGACAGCATGGTGTTTGTGGCCAATGACCTGCGGAGCCAGCACGGATCATCGTATGTAACGGACCAGTTATATTATGCAGCGGCTCGGATTGGCAGCAACTGTGTTATAGAAAGCATCAGGACTCCGGGAGAGATCGATTCCCTGCGAAAAAAGGGACAATTTTTCCTTTTTGCCGTAGATGCGAACCCGGGAGTGCGTTATGACCGCATCGTATTAAGGTCATCAGAAACCGATCAAATTTCCTTTGAAACCTTTTTGGAAAATGAGGCCCGTGAAATGAATGCCACCGATCCGAATAAGCAAAACCTGAAGGAATGCATCAGGCAAGCTGATTTTGTCTTCAATAACGATGGTTCAAAAGAGGATCTGTTCAGGGAGGTCGAAAAAGTCCTTGGCCGGATTACCTGACAATGATCAATTTCCTGAAGAATTCAGTGTGTTCCGTTTTCAGCTTCAGCGTATAGGTTCCACTTGCGAAGGATGACAGGTCAAATTCAAATGCAGCCTCTCCGTTTCCTTTCTTTGACGCAAGCACCCTGCCTGTAAAATCCACCATCGTTATTTCACGGATGCGGCCTCCCCCCTGCTCATCCACCACCGTGCAGTAACCTTTTGCAGGATTGGGAAATACCACGATCCCATCAGCTGAAAGTTCATCCACAGAGATATTTGAGGCATTCTGGGTCACGGTTACTGTTTGTAACTGAACCCCTGCCGCCGCAACAGTTATACTGGCCACGCGCTGACTGTACAAGGTATTTTCAGTGAAAATGGCAATGATCTCACCGTCACCGGTTCCTGAAGGGGTAACAGTGCACCACGCCGGGGCGTCGGAAGCGGCCGTCCAGGGAACCGTACAACTTACTGAAAACGTGGCTGACCCGGCCGACATGTTAACGTTGCGGTTTGCCGGTGTTATGCTCAGCATCGCCACCGGGGCCCCGGTGATCGTGATATCATCGATGCAGATCCCGAAACCAGACCTGGCATTCCCGGTAAACCCTATCTGAAACTCCGTCAACCCGGCAGGCAGGGGAATGATCTGTTCTGTCCAGGCGGAAACTGACTGTGTGAAACTCTGCAGAAGCACCCAGGATGATGAAGGGTTGGCACGGTAGTAAATCCCCAGTTCATCTTGTCGCGAACCCCATTTTTGCATGTACAGCCAAAATGATAATTGAATATCCGTGTACCCGGATGCATCAATCACCGGCGTGACCAGGGTTGTAAAATCGGCTGTTGTGGTTGCATCTTTCAGGCATGCGTTGTGCACACCTTCGTGTGCCGCGGCGGGATATCCCGCTCCAATCCCCGGACCATTACCTGAAAAATACTGCCATTCCGGATCGGTGCCTTCCTCAAACCAGCATTCGGGCCTGACTGAAGCAGCTTCAAATCCTTCGGCAAAAGGAAGTGTCACAATACTTTCACATAATGTAAATGCATCGCATACCACTCCTGGTGAATATTCATTCGCGGGAAGTACCGACCATGCCTTGTAATAATAATGTGTTCCAGAGGATAGGCCGGTATGCTGAAAGGTAAGCCCGGAACCTTTAAAAATCACATAACCCCCACCTGTAACCGAATCCCCGGCTTGATAGGTTTCTCCGTCAACCGGAGTTCCGATTTCCCCGGTTGTATTGTACACAATCATGACATCGTTGCCGGATGGATTATTCTGCCAGTTCAACAAGATCGAAGATGCGCTGACAGGGGCGGCAGCGAAATCTGCCGGATCAGCAAGATAGGTTAACCTTACAGAAAATGAAATTGTTGAATCTGCCGCAGTGACATTTGAAATGTCAAGCCCACCGGCGGAACCATCCTGAAGAAATGAGCTTGGATTGGTGCCATCGCTGATCTCTGTCCTGCCTGATCCGGCTGAGA